>NZ_JBJPHU010000015.1:0-88759 GCF_052939515.1 Phormidesmis sp. 146-33 | reverse complement strand
CCTGGGAGCGCTGTCAAGACTACCCGTTTCAGAGGTGATGAAGCTGTACCAGAAGAAGCTCTAATCAGGCGCAGATCTGGTAAGGGTCATTGCTGTTTGCGCTGCTTTGCAGATAGTGTAAGGGTTGCTTCAATCTGCTTTAGTTGATCGCTCCACTCCTTCCAGGTTTGCGCTTCCGAACTTGCAAGCGAATTTAGCAGATCTGAGATGGCCACCTGATTTTGAGGATTTGTGCGGGCTTCTGCCAGCGCGTCATACCACAGACCTGACTCAGCATACAGGTTGATCCGCTGTTGAGGCGTTTGAGTCGTCGTGAGTTGAGTTTGCAGGGCAGCACTGGGTTTGATGACTGCAATCTCTGCCGTTGCCACCACACTCATCGAGGGTGCTTTTGGGTTGCACACTAAGACGACTTGCCAGACATAAGATTGTCCAGTCGCCAACCCTGGCTGAGTTTGAGGCAACGAAACCTGCATAATTCCAGGCTGACTCTGCATCTCAGTGGTATGGAGCCTTTGACCCGTCGCTGTAAACAGTCGAAATTGCAGCGGGTAGGACTGGCGATCGGGCACAAACCAGACAAAGGTAGGATGCTGAGAAGTCGTTTGCCCAATATGACTGAGCGGTGCGAGTGGAGTCAATCCAACCTCTGGGCGGCGTTCACTGCGCGGATTTCCACTAGAATCACAACTACCTCCACGAGTGGTATTCGTGCCAGTCCCCTTGGGTGTGGAAGGCGTTTTAGGGGGACGATATTTTGCGATGGCTGCTGGCGCAACCCAGAGCAACAGACCAAACACAAAACTAGCTATCAGGGCATGAGTTCGAGTTCTCAGCGAGTTAGTCATAGCGTAAAGTTCTCTATGATTACTTTCTACAATAGGTGGAAATGGACAAGCTGACCAAGAGACTACCTGTAAGCTTTGATTGCGGGAAAGTGCAATGTCTGGGTCATTACCAAAACCACCTGTGGTTAGCTGACCATACTAACTCACACACCGTTCCTCTTGGTTGGTTTGGGTAGCGCCGAAACTTCCCACTAAGTTGCTTTGCCAGATTGTTTGCTAGTTGGGTTCCCAGTCCCGAAGTTGGGGGTTTGGGGGATTCTGATACATCCAGATCACTGGAATGATTCATTCCATTATCGATGACTCGAATGATCTGCTGGTTTTCTTGTTGGGTACAAATAACGGTGAGGCGAGTGGCTCCTGTCGCATGTTTTCCCACGTTGTAGAGGGCCTCTTCGAGAAAGCGGCACAGTCCTCGTTTGTGTTCTAGTCGCAGGTTGCGAGTGTTCAGCGGATCGAATTGGACAATTTTGGATTTGAGTGGTTTGAGGTGAGGGAGTTCTTGTTCTAAGGTGTTGCAGTAGACTTTGTAGAGCAACTCATGCAGCGGAGCTTGTAGGGCAAGTTCGATCGCGCTTCCTAACTGCAAGTGAGGCTTGGTATCAATTGTCTCTCGCTGCACTGAGCCATAAATCGCTCGTAGTTCCTGGCTCAAGCGCTGCAAGTCTGGCAGAAAGGGTGGTGGTGTTTCTTGAGATTGAGCCGTTCTGAGAATCTGAACCAACGTTTGCAAGGGGCCGCTATGAATGGCATTAAAGGTCTGTTCGATCACAAACTGACGCTCCTCCAGTCGCAGTTGCAGTTCTTGTTCACGATGGTAAACCAGGGCTGCGGTTAAGCCAGTTCCATTGAGCACCAGAATTAGCAATACTGGAACGATCGGCACCCACCACCCTAAAATAATTAGCCCGTAGCTGATTCCAATCAAACTACTACAGAGAATGATTAGCCCAAAAAGGATTTTCCAGGGCGATCCTTCGGAGCTTCGCGGAGCGAATCGCAATAGCCGTCCTAGACTCATGCCTAACAATCCCCATGCCACAATCCACCCTAGTTCCCATCCCGTCGCCCAAACCTGAAGTAGCGGTCGCTGATCCAGCACTGCACTGAGGATTTGACTGATTGCATGGGCTTGCATTTCAACCCCGTAAACTCGCCCTGGATTGATACCTGCGGTTCCTTCGGAGTTGCGCTCTGCGCTCAACGCACCCGAACTTGCGAGATCTTTGGCACTCAAAGACATCACACCCACAAGCACAATCTTGCCCCGCAGCCACTCTCGATTGACTCCCGACTGAATCTGGGCAAGAGACAATACCCGAAACGGCGTTGCTCCACTGCGAACATTGAGCATAATCTGATTGCCGCCTGCATCGGTGTTGACATATCCGCCAAAATTGGGCTGCACTCTCGTTAGTTCAACTTGACCCAATCGCATGGCATCGGGGTCACGCATTCCATTCTCTAGCTCAATTCCCTGGGCAGCAAGATATTGCTCTGCAAGGCGAATGGTGAAGGAAAAGCGATAGTCTTGCTGTAAGTTATGAGTGCCCAACAAACTACGGCGCTGAAAGCCATCGGCATCTAATACAGCATCGGCAAAGCCTACTTGTTCGGAGGGTAGAGTAGGCGGCGGTGCGACAGTGAAACCACTGCGATCGGGCAGAGCGATCTCGACTCCAATCACGTTTTTGTGGGTGCGAAACACCGATGATAATGCGGCATGACCGGGTTCGACGGGCACATCTCGCACAATATCCAGTCCGATCGCCCTGGGTTGGTAAGTTTGTAATCGCTGGATGACATCGGCAAGGACGCGATCAGGAATCGGGTAGGTGCGAGTGCGCTGAATGTCTTCCTCAGTGATGCCCACAATCACAATGCGATCGTCTTGCGGTTCGGGTGGACGCAGCCGGAGAAATTTGTCCAACGTGACTAGTTCCAAAAACTGAAGCGACCCTGTTAGCCGAGCCAGGATTACCCCAACGATCACCACAAGCCCTGGTAGCACTCCTCGCCACCAATAGCTTGCCTCAGTTTTGATTTCACCAAAGAGCTTGGACATGTATTTGAACCCAATTTAGAATTCTTAATCCAGAAGTCCTTCTTCTCGTGCCCGCAACTCGGTTTGAATTCTCAGGTTCTTATTGTCATGTGGATATACCTCCAACACATCTCGAATCTTTGTCCAATAGTATTGCACTGTTCGTTCTGAGACATTCATGCGTTTGGCGATCGCGGTATCTTGCAAGCCTTCCTGAAATGCCAACTGTAGTACCTGCATCCAACCCGGTTTAAGTTGTACGCCGTTGCGGATTTCTTTGGGCGTATAGGTTCGCTCTCGTAGTGCCCAATCGACCATTGTTAGCATATCCTTCGCGGGTTGGCTTTTATCAACGACCGTGAATCCGCCCAGGTGACTGTCGATCGATGGTTTGAGCCAGACCAGTGTCCGAACGTGGGCGCTTTGTACCACAAGGTTCAGATGGGGATATTGTCCCATTAAAGTTTTGAGCAGTTGAAGTCCGGAGTTTGCCTGGGCAATGTCTCCGATCGTGTCTGGCATGACTAGATCTACAATCACCAGATCAGGGTGAGTTTGTTCGACCTGCCGTAGAGCTTCCTGCGCGGTCGAAGCGGTGAAGATTTCCGCCTCTGGATACTCCTGCTTTAAGATGCCAAGGGTGCCACCTAACACAAGGGCATGGTCATCCACCACTAAAAAAGTTTGTTTCTCTGTCTGAGGGATTTGGGTCATGGTCAGCGACAAGCGGGGACTAGTGCAGTTCAACGTGCAACTTCGTGGGAACAAGCTATCTTCCTACAATAGGCGAATCCTTTCGATCGCGCACTGCGTTTGTCAGTCAAATCAGGTTGTGGAGACGCGCCGTTAAGTTTGCGATAAAGCGCAATCGAGTTTGCTCAATGTCTGCAAGATCTTCAAGAATCCCACTGTTGCAACAAAGAGTTTGAGGAAGAAAAGAGTTTGAGGAAGAAATGTTAGGCACGATCGCGACTGAGCCGAGACAATTCACTCAGACAATTCACTCAAGGGACTTTCCTGCAACAAAATCTAGAAAAGCACGAACTTTTGAGGATAGATAAAGGGAGTTGGGACAAGTAACATAGAGCGTTTTTTCCTTTGCTCTCCATGTCGGCAGAATTCGGGTGAGCTTGCCTGCTTCTAGTGCTTCTATCAGAATGGTTTCTGGCAAGTATGCAATTCCTGCTCCGGCGATCGCTGCCTGTCTTGCCAAAATTAAATCATTGACCACCAATTTTCCTGACACTTTCACGGTTTCAATCGTTTTGCTTGAGTTGATGAATTGCCAGTCTGCATGATTAGGCTGCGATCGAGAAGACAACACCAGACAGCAATGTTGGATTAAATCTTGTGGAACTTTCGGCTCTCCAAACTGCTGTAAATAATTTGGGCTGGCACAAACCCAATAAGCAACCTGCTTTACCGCCTTTTGGACTTCCTGAAAAGATTCACTCAGATCAGCCTGCCACCGAAAAGCAACATCGAGGCCCTCAGTCTTGAGATCAAGGCTCTGATTACTCAGCAAGACCTCAATCTCAACCTGATCATACTGCTGCAAAAATTCAGCTACCCACTCGCCCAAAACGGTCATTCCAAAGATCAAAGGAGCCGTAATTCTCAAGGTTCCCTGCGGCTTAACCTGTAATGAGGCAATGGCTTGATCTGCCTCTACAATTTCACTTAAAGCATTGCGACAGCGTTGAAAATAAAGGTTTCCAGCTTCTGTCAAATACAGCTTGCGAGTCGTGCGATGGATGAGTTCTATCCCCAAACTTGCTTCTAGCACAGCGACTTTGCGGCTCACGGTTGCTTTGGGTAGTCCTAATTCTCGCGCCGCTTGGGAAAAGCTACGACATTCCACAACTTTGACAAAAATAGATACAGCATTCAGGTCTGGCATCGGCAAGATTGTTCCACCCAAGAAACAATGTGTTTCATATTAGCAGTCTAGTCATCCTGATGGAGCGATCTTATACTGCTAACGAAGAACAGAACTGATGCTGAAAACTGATAAAAAGAGTCAGTATGGAACAGATTTTTGGGCTAAACATTCCGCAAACGCTGCAAGAAGCGTGTCATCCTCAGCGAGTCGCTTTGCTGGTCTATGACATGCAAATCGGCATTCTCAATCAACTTCCTCAAGAACGCGCACAAAGCATTACTACTCAGGTGCTTACTGTGTTAAATGCAGCTCGCGCGGCTGGAATTCGCATCTTTTTTAGCCGTCATTTGTCGTTACCCATTGAGGCAGCAGGAGTGTCTCAACTGCGATCGGCGATGGCATGGCAGCGTGTCACTCATGTTCAAGAAGTCAAGCCCTGGTTTCTTAGAGATGCGCCAGGATTCCAACTGATTCCAGAACTCTCACCCCAGCCGTCTGAAGTCATCTTTGACAAAATCACGATGTCAGCCTTTGAGAGCACATTTTTGAGTCTGGCGCTGCGAGATTGTGGCATCAATGCAGTGATGATCGTGGGCATTGCTATGGAAGTTGGGATTGAACCTACTGTCCGCCACGGATCTGATCTCGGTTTTATTCCAATCATTGTGAGAGATGCGTGCGGAGCGGGTGATGAAGTCGCGGCTCAACGGTCTTTAGCCAGCCTTGAATTTGCGGGAGATGCCTGGATCACAGATGTTGCAACGATAGGCAGCATTCTTAAGCAGCACTCATTCTAAAAATTTCCTGACTTAGAGGAGAACTTTGATGACGATCTTAGTCACTGGCGCAACCGGAAATATTGGCGGTGAAGTCGTTCAGGCTTTGCTCAAACACAACATTACCATTCGAGGATTGGTGCGCGACCCGCAAAAAGCCTCAAATCTTGTTGAATCAGGAATAGAACTCGCGATCGGTGACCTATCCCAACCCGAAACCTTGAATGCAGCTTTGCAAGACATCGAAACCGCATTTTTGGTGTTGCCTAATCTGTTAAATCAAGTCGAGCTTGAGTGTGCATTCATTGATGCGGCAAAACGGGCAGGCATCCGGCAGATTGTCAAACTTTCTGTGATGGGAGCAGGCGAAATCTCTAGTACCTTTCAGCAATGGCATCGTCAGATTGAAGAACATTTAGAACAGTCAGGCATTGCCTGGACACACCTTCGTCCAAATATGTTGATGCAAAATATGCGTTGGTTTTCTCAAACAATTGCCCAAACTGGCTGTATCTATAATTGCGTTGGCAACACCAAAATCTCTCATGTAGATGCGCGGGATGTGGCAGCGGTCGCAGCAGTCTGTCTAACAGAATCAGGACATGAAAACCAGAGCTATGTATTGACGGGTGAGCAAGCGATCGCCTTCGACGAGATTGCGGATATTTTTGCAGAAGCACTGGGGCGGACTGTCCAATATGTTGATCTTCTACCCGCAGACCTGAAAGCTGCTCGACTCGCAAATGGAGAACCAGAATGGTATCTGGACGCTGAGTTAGAGCTATTTGCGGCTTGGAGGCGAGGTGCGGGGTCTGCGGTAACTAGTACTGTTTCCGACCTAAGACATCATCCCGCGACGACTTACAAAGAATTTGCTCAATACTATGCTCAAACCCAGTTCAACTTCGATTCCAGGTGATTTGCACTCGATCGCTAGACTTCCTGCACGAATCATAGATGCCCTCCGACTGCTCTTGCGAAGCTAACATTAACGCCAATTCGATGAACGCTTCGCTTCGCTTTCAGATCCGGGAACGCCCCCTGAATCCCCCACGAGTGAGGGACTTTGAACCAGAGATCTTGCCCGAAAGTCCCCCAAAATTGGGGGGTTGGGGGGCAGAAGCGTTGAGTAACGAAGCGGAAAACCTTTGTCGAATTCACGCTAACATTAATCGCCAGGTATTCTTCTCGTTAAACTCAAAACTTGGTAGCACAGTTTGAATCTCCGATCGAGTCAGAGAAGTAGGGTGCGGAGTCATCTTTACCGTGAAAGTTGCTCATTGTTGGTTAGGCTGACGAACTTGAGTTCTGAGGTCTCGAAGCATTTGGCTGGTTCCCTGATCGATTGCGCGTTGTACGAGTTGCGGGATGAGCATTGTGATGGGCAAATCGGGAAAGGTGAGGCTGTTGGAAGATTCAATGTAGCTGTTTCCGTCGAGCAGGTTGATTTTTAGCGTTTGATTGCGGTAGATCCAAATTTCAGGAACGCGCATGGCTTGATAAGCTTTGACGGTTGTAATTGAGGTGACATCGGATTCGATCGCAAGGTCGGGCGGTGGGTAACTATCTAAGTCTAGATTAGTGCAGCCTCTAACTTGATCGACGTTTTGAATGTAGAGACAGGTATCGGGTTCAACGCCTGCGACTTCGGGACGCTTAAGGGTGGTGGAGCCGAAATCTTCCCAGTCGCGTCCCTGAATGTCTAGAAGCACTTTGATGATGTCGGCAATGATGCGGTGAGGGCGTTCGTGAAGAGCTAGCGGGGACATGATTTCTAGAGTGCCTTGATAGTAGGCGATGCGGGTGTTGCGCTTCTCACCTAGTTCAGCAAGGAGCGTTTCAAAGTCTTGCCAAGAGAGGTTGTGAATGCTGACTGTGCTGCCAGGGGCAAGTTCGATCTCTTTGATTGGAATAGCAAGTGTCATGATGTCAACTCGTTTTCTAAAGTTAGGAATGCTATCTGTGATGAGATCAGCGATCGCGCAAACTACCCCAAATTTCATCAGGATTGATCTCGATGCCTTCTGCCTGCATCTCGGCGCGGAGGCGTTCGACACTTTCCCAGAAATTTGATTTGGGTGTAGGAGGTTGATGGCGTTCGATTTCGTGTTCGATCGCTTGAATGAGAAAGGATTGCAGGTTTTCGGGATTGCCTGCGATTGCTTGGGCTAAGAGTTTGGGGGGAAGTTGAAGAGTGATGGGTCGCATAGTTGTCGTCAGAAGTTATGTGGGATAGCGACTTTGCCTTGAATCGGTGAAATATTGGGGTCGTCCTCAATTTCCAGTGTAGTGCTGACTTCAGTTTTGATGAGAAAAGGGGGCTGATAGAAGCCTGCAAGGTCGAGCAACGGAGAAATAACGACCAATTTCACGACGACTATGAAAAAAGAAGGGATCACTGGGATTGAGTCGGATGCCGAAGCTTTGTCGAAGATCGGTGAGTGTTAGAGTGCAATCACTTAGTAGTGCAATTAGACCGCATGCCCAGGTCGATCGCCTCACTCCTGCATTGCCAGAGAAAGCCTTTCAGGGTGAACTTGTGCCGCAAGACCCAAATGATGAACCTGCATCAGTTTTGCTAGAACGGATTCGGAGCGAACTCACGGCAACCAAAGCTAAGAAGCGCGATCGGGGCAGTGCGTCTCCACTGTTTCCAAACCTTCCATAGCCCCAGTTGTTATGCTTACTCGAAAGGAAACCTAGCCCTCACAGCTCTCCTTCATTTTGAAACCGCGAGCTTTCTTGTCCAAAGTCTAGAGTTCAAGGTTCAAGCTCAAATTCACGCTAAAATCCTTTCACAGTCCACCTTCATTGTTTGTATGTCTGACATTCCTCCTGGCGAACAACTAACCCCCGCTCAAGCTGTTATTAACTTGCGATCGCCTGACCTGGGTTTGCGCGTTTATGCGGCCTGGTGGTTGGGTAAGTTTCGGGTGGAGGAGCCAGGAGCGGTAGAAGCTTTGATAGAGGCGCTAGAAGATGAAGCCGATCGCACCGAGGCAGGAGGCTATCCCCTGAGACGCAATGCAGCGAGAGCTTTAGGAAAATTGGGTGACCAACGCGCCGTTTCTGCCTTAATTCAAAGTTTGGCTTCTACTGATTTTTATGTTCGAGAAGCCGCTGCACAATCGTTAGAAATGTTGGGTGATGGGCGCAGTATTCCAACTTTGATTCAGTTGCTCAAGAATGAAATTTTGGGGACGGAGGCTTCCCCGGTTAGACCTGACTATCCGCAACCCTATGACGCAATTTTGGAAGCATTGGGGACACTGGGCGCGATCGAAGCAATTCCTCTCATTCATCCCTTTCTAGAACATTCTGTTGATCGCGTTCGCTATTCGGCGGCTCGGGCCCTTTACCAATTGACTCATGAAAATCAGTATGGCGATCGGTTGGTCACGGCGCTCAAAGGGGCAGATTTACAGCTTCGTCGATCGGCACTGGCAGACTTGGGAGCAATTGGGTATCTTCCGGCAGCAGACGCGATCGCGCAAACTCTGGCCGAAAATAGTCTAAAACTCATCGCTCTCAAAGGTTTGCTCGAACATCAGGTGCGTAAAAGTGGGCTTCCCAACTTGTCAGAAGGAGCTATTCACGTCATGACCTTGATGGATTCACTACTCTAAAGCTGTCCAAAAGTAGCGTATTTGAAGAGGTTAATAAGAGGAGGCTTTGAGGGTGGAACTTCTGCGGGTTACGCAAGAGTTCAATCACACTTAATCTTCTCAAACCTGGCTCCTACAGGCACTTCCACGAATTCAAATTTTGCTAAGAATTTAGCTTGGACTAAAATTGGACTAAAAATTAAGGCTGTTTTTCAAGGTGAGATTCCTTGATACTGGAAACTTTTCCTTGAAAAGGATGGGTCAAGTGCGATCGCTCCCTTCAACATTCAGCCTCACTCAACACACTCTATCAGGGGCTAACCAATCCATCGCTTTAATTTTTTTGAGATTAGAAGGTCAGCGATCGCTGCAAATCACCCCGCACTTTTCTCAATTTCCGCTCTAAAATCTTTTGTCTCTAAGGTCTCATTTGAGATTCGCCTTGAGTCCAGGTTTAAGTCTCATACTAGACAAGCGAGATAAATTTTTCATTCAGGCAGACCAAACGTTGGTGAAGCGATCGGAAATAACCCAGTTCTGTTTATTCCATTCAAACCAATTGAGTACAAGCTCGACTTGACCTTTTGTAACTAAAATTTGTTTGTCTCTAGTATCTCATATGAGACTCGCTATAAGTCCAATATTAAGTCTCAGATTAGATATAAGAGACAGACGATTTGACCTCGATCTACCTTCAGCACAACTGGAATTGGTTATCTCACATTCTTATCTGAGACTTATTATGAGTCCCAACTCAAGTCTTGAATTAGACAAATGTGAGCGATGCTATTTCCCATCGTGTCAACGAGACGGACTCATCACAAGAATTTAGAAATCGACGATCGGACAAGCTGAGAATGACGATCGGAGTTGTGTTCTAGCCATCTGCAAACGCTTTAGAAATAGAAGACACTGTGACCCGATAGCCCGTTTTGCCAAAGCCTTTAACGATCCAATTCAAAACACTTCTTTCCTCAACGCTCATCGCTTATGGAACTCCTTTTGATTGGCGGCGATCGTACTCCCGCAACCTCCCACAAAACCACCCGTCTCATCGATCCAGCCACCGGAGAACCCTGGACAGAAGTCGCAGCCTGGCATTGGTCGCGAATCAGCGCTGTTATTTGCTCAACAAGGAGCCGCCGTCGTCGTTTGCGACCTCAACGAAACCTCCGCAGCCGAAACCGCTACCCTGATCAAAGCCACAGGCGGCGAAGCAAAATCAGTGCGATCGGATGTCTCCAAAGCCGCCGATGTCCAGGAAATGATCGCCACCGCCGAAGCCCACTACGGACGATTAAACATTCTCTTCAACAATGCTGGCATTTTTCACCCTCAAGACGGCTCTGTTTTAGAAACCGAAGAAGACGTGTGGGATCTAACCCTGAACGTCAACCTCAAAGGCGTATTTCTCGGCTGCAAATATGGAATTCCAGCCTTACAGAGAGCAGGCGGCGGTTCAATCATCAACACCGCATCTTTTGTCGCCCTCATGGGAGCAGCCACCCCCCAAATCGCCTACACAGCCAGCAAAGGCGGCGTTCTTTCTCTGACCCGCGAGATAGCGATCGAGTTCGCCCGCCAAAACATTCGCGTCAATGCCCTCTGTCCCGGCCCCGTCGAAACACCCCTACTCAACGAACTGCTTTCAGACCCCGATCGCCGTCAGCGTCGCCTAGTTCACATCCCCCCCCGGACGCTTCGCCAAACCCCAAGAGATGCGTAGGTTCAAATAAGCGCATTTTGCATAAAAATTGGTGCGTTCCTCACAGCTCAACACAGACTACGATTTATTCAATTTGTAGTCGATCGACGTTTGAGAAAACAATCCCTTCAGCATTGCCAGACCTATTGTAACCAGCGTTCATCTCACCAATCACCTCACTGATCATATACCCTTCCAAACCTATGAGCCACGACTCTAATTTAGAACGACAGCAACTAAAAACCACCCTCGAAAAACAAGGCGTAAAGTATGCGATCGCCAGCTTTGTCGATATTCATGGCATGTGCAAAGCCAAAATGGTGCCACTAACCCACTTCGACCAGATGATGCAGGGTTCAGAATTATTTACAGGAGCCGCATTAGACGGCGTTCCGCAAGCTGTAAACGATGAAGAAGTCGCCGCAATGCCCGACCCCGCAAGCGCCACCATTCTCCCCTGGAACTCAGAAATGGCCTGGTTCGCCAGCGATTTATACCTACAGGGCAAACCCTTTGAAGCCTGTTGTCGCAGCATCCTCAAATCCGTTTTACAACAAGCCGCAGACAAAGGGTTTCAGTTTAATCTCGGCATCGAAACAGAATTCTTTATCCTCAAAGACGAACCCGGAAAAGCCATTCCCGTCAGCGATCGAGACATCCTCGACAAACCTTGTTACGACCTGCAAGGACTACTCGACAACTACACCTGGGTCGATGAAATTGTACAAGCCATGAATCATCTCGGTTGGGATGTGTACTCCTTTGACCACGAAGACGGCAACGGTCAATTTGAAACCGATTTTGCCTACGCAGACGCACTCACCATGTCCGATCGCCTCACCTTCTTTCGCGTGATGGTCAAAGAAATCGCCCGCAAGCATGGCTACTTTGCCACCTTTATGCCCAAACCATTCGCCAATCGCACAGGCAGCGGGGCCCATTACAATATGTCGCTGGCAGACCTCAAAACCGGAGAAAACTTATTTAGCGATCGTCAAGATTCCCGCCACTGTGGATTATCAAAATTAGGCTATCAATTCATCGCAGGCGTACTCCGTCATGCCCCCGCCATTTGTGCCGTCATCGCGCCCACCGTCAACAGCTACAAACGCCTAATCGCACGAGGCAGCATGTCAGGCTTTACCTGGGCACCCATCTACATCTGCTACGGCAACAACAACCGAACCAACATGCTACGCATCCCACTAGGTGGAGGACGAGTAGAATGCCGCGCCGCCGACATCTCAAGCAATCCATACCTGGGAGCGGCCATGATTCTCGCAGCCGGATTAGAAGGCATTCAAGAAGACTTAGATCCCGGTGAACCCCACACCGAAAACATGTACACCTGCACACCAGCAGAACTCGCCAACATGGGAATTAAAACACTCCCGCGAACGCTAGGAGAAGCGATCGAAGCCTTTGCGATCGATCCCCTCAGTCAATCCGTTATGGGATCACTAATGCATAAAACCTACATCGATTTCAAAACACAAGAATGGTTTGAGTATCACAATCACGTATCCGACTGGGAAACCCAACGCTATCTAAAGTTTTTCTAAATCAGATAACTCAAGCAATCTTCCAAAAAGAGCAATGCCACACCAGAGCATCCAGTCTAGGTCTGTAGCCTTCCTGATTAGGCAAAAGAATAGCTTCTCCATCAAATGCTCTTGTACCAAATCAACCAACAAATGATACTCATAAAAAATCAGTTAATTAACCGATTTCTATCTCTTAGATTTGAAAAGAACCTATCAGGGAAGCCGTTTCAAAGTCCCCCAAAATGGGGGATTTAGGGGGCGAGGATCTGTATCAGTAACTAGTGGATTTGGTATTAGCGATCGCGTATTCTCCAAAGCGTCTTCATGAACGCGATCGGGCGGAACTACAATTCTGTAACGATCGCTAATGCCAAACCAACCTCGATCAAAAGCCCAATGATGATTTTTGCAGACGGGATTTGCTACTAGATGCCAAAACCGATCGCCCCTCAAATGAAAGAAAACTCATCATCGTAGACCGCTGGTTTCCATCGAGTAAAGCTTGCTCGAATTGTGGAGCCAAAAAAGAAGCACTCACCCTCTCTGAGCGCATGTTCACCTGTGAGCATTGCAGATTCAGTCTTGACCGAGATTTGAATGCGGCAATCAATTTGAAAAACGCGGGAAGCCATCCCGTGTCAGCCTGTGGATCGGGTGAAGCCGACTTCTCCGAGTTGAAGCAGGAAGATTTCAGTTTGTTAGCAAACGTTAGTAAATTATGAGCGGTACAAAGTAAAGAGTGTTATCGTGCTGATCCGCAATTCCCTTAGCCTCACCGCCTCCAACTTCGCTTTTCCCTTTCATCCCTCATCCCTCCCATGTCCGACCTTCCTCTCCTAGCTCTACTCGTTGCTCTTTTCTATGGTGCTTTTACGCTGTTGCCAGATAGCCATAGTTTGATGGTGTCGTGGCCGTGGGTGTTTGTTTGGCAGATTGGGCTGCTGTGTGCGGTGTTGTGGCTGTTGGGGTTGGTCTGGAGTCACAAAGGGCTACATGGGCTGGGGAATAGGCTGGATTATCTGGTAGGAGTGACGATCGTTGGCCTCATTCTCTCCTCCACATTGGCAGAGTTTCCCAATCAGGCGCGGTGGTATGCGTGGGCGGCGCTTTGTTTCATCGCGGCACTTTACGCCCTCAACGATTGGTTAAAAACACCTCAGCGACGGTTGAATCTTTTAATCGGTCAAGGTTATTTGAATCTAGCCTTTATTACTCTGAGTTTGGGGTTGTGGATCAGTCAAACCTTGATGCCAGAATTGGGGCGATTGCAGGAAATTAGACAACAGTTTGGGGTGAGTTTGCCCTTTGATTTTTCTGACATTCAGCTTCGTAATTGGGCCCCGATCGGACACCAAAACTACGTGGCGGGCTATCTGATGCTGGCGATTCCGCTGCTTGTTGGGTTGTGTTTCGCTCAAACGGGCTGGCGGCGTTGGTTGTGGGGTGCTGGTGTTGGGTTGGGTTTGATTGATCTGTATACGACGAGTTCGAGAGGCGGCTTGTTGGGGTTGGCGGTGGCGCTGGTAGCTGGATTTGCAGTACTGATTTGGCAAAGTCAACTTCCGCGTCGCTGGCTGGTCTTCTCTGGTGTGGGACTGTTGGCAGTTGTAGCGATCGCTGCCTTCACGAATCCCCGACTGCGATCGCTCCTCTCTGGCACCAACGTCTCTGGAGAACTCGCGTATCGTCTGATTTCAGCAACCGCAGGCTGGCAAATGGGCATCACACATCCCCTGACGGGAGTTGGACTGGGCGGAGAACTGCTGCTGTTTCAGAAATATCGTCCCTTTTGGGCGGGTCGAGAAGCTGAGATGATTTTCCAACTCCACAGCACTCCGATTCAGCTTTGGGCAAACCTCGGTATCTGGGGAATCTTGCCGCTGTTGGGAGCGATCGTTCTCCTCCCGTCTCTCGCCCTCCGTTGGCAAAAGTCAACCCAAAAAGACGACGCGCTGAATCCTATTCTAATCGGCAGTCTTTTAGCAGGATTGTTAGCCTACAGCGTCCAAAGCCTCACCGACTACCAGCTTGACAATGTTTGCATTAGCGGAACCCTGGTAATTTTTCTAGCAGTTCTCGCCTCCCAATTCCGCCCCTCCTCCCTCCTCCCTCCTCCCTCCTCCCTCCTCCCTCCTCCCTCCTCCCTCCTCACCCGGCTTCTCTCGATCGCAGGTCTCTCAATCGTGGCCGCGATCGCGGTTTCCCTAATTCCCATTCATCGCGCCTGGATGCTCTCTAGTCAGGGGTTTGCTGCTCTGGGCCAGCTAGAAGACGCAAAAACGCCGCAAGCACGACAAGACAGCCTCAACACCTTTGAGCAACAGTTAACTCAAGCACAAACCTTAGCTCCCTGGGAGCCGTACTACGCTTATCAATTGGGCTGGACGCTCGGAGACTTGGGCTTGAGAACAGAAGATCGCGCCCTGGTCGATCGAGCCATTCCTCAACTGATCAAAGGCAACCAAGCCGCCCCTTATCAAGAATTTGGGCAGACCAATCTCGGCTGGCTATTGTTAAATCGAGACGCAAAAAGTGCAGTGCAGGCATTTGGGCGATCGGCGCAGTTGATACCCGCAAAACGAGGCACATTCTATGGTTTGGGCTTTGGCCTGTTGGGAGTCCAACCCGATTTAGCAGTTAAAGCGATCGTGCTAGAACTCCTCCGCGACCCAATTCTAGTCAGCAGTCCAGTCTGGAAAACGCCCCAACTGCAACCCGTTTACACTCAAGCGCTCAAACAGTTAGAAACGCAGTACAACACGCTGTTACAAAAGCATTCTCAGCCAGGAATTTTTAACACTCATTTGCACAACAGTCGAGGCCTATTGTATTGGTGGACAGGAAATTTGACCGCCGCCCGATCAGACTTGCAACCCTATGGCAATGATGTGAGCCGCACCATTCTCGACCTGGCACAAGGAAAATCGGTAGATCTGCAAAAGATTCAAAATACGGCAGGAGGACTGACGATCGCCGCCTGGCTCAACCCGCCTCAACGATTGGAATTGCTGCAAAAAGCCTGGATTACCGAAAATCGCACCGCTCCGCCTCCAGAAATCATTCAACAACTGGCAGACAGCATGGCAACCTCCACCAGTCTTGACCAATGGATCAAGCAGAATGCACCGTCTAGAGAGGTGCGGCGATCGCGTCCGGGGTTCAATATTCTGAGTCGTCATGTCGATGGGCCAGTTCCCAAAGACTTTCTCACGACTTCTGAAAACATCGCGCTCAACAATTTACTCAAAGAACTGCTGCCGTCTCAAATTTACTTTCCTGAGTTGGACTCGGCTTTGCAGGGCGATCGAGATGCTTTACTCAAGCAGTTATAAACTGCACAAATACTCATTCATTGTTTCTAATTTTTCTTAAAGTAATGACCCAATCTGCTGAAATTTACGCGCATTTTCTGCAAACAAATCAAGTCTCTCTCACCCTAGACGTTCAATTTCGATTGACTCAACTTTTAGAAACAACCAACTGGGATGATCCTCAATCTGCTTTAGACTGTAGCAACGTCGCGGTGACTGCTTTAATTGAAGCTGACCAATGCTCGGACTTATCTAGGCGAACGTTTTATCTAGAAACTGCCCTAAATTTATTGAACGATCGAGTCAGTGATCATCCCCTCTGTGTTGCACATTTGGCACTCATTCAAAGTCTAATTGGCAACGCCGACGCTGCGATGGAATTGGCTTTTCCAGCATTTATTAACCTACTTCAAGCGGCTGATCTGATAGACGAACCTTCAGGCTTAATTTACTTACCGATCGCTCCTCTGGCATCGACCCGCGATCGAGCTTCAAAACTTGAACAAATTTTGCATCTTGAGAATGCTTATGGTCAGGCGCTTATGGTGTTATGTGAAGTGATGGGGCGGTCGCAACTTGTTTTTTACAACACTTTAGGATTACGGTTTCTCACATTGACGGCTCAACTTTTTCCTCAATCAGCATTCACCTATTTACAATTAGGAATTTCGAGTTTATCAAATCAGCAGGTTGAAGGGTTATTGTATCTTCATCGAGCCAGACAAATTGATCCAACCAATGCGTTAATTTTGCAATCTTTGTATTTGGTTTATCGCGATTTAAAGCAGCTAGAAACGGCAAACTTCTGGTTATGTGCGGCTCAAAATGTAGCTCAAAAAGAGCCTGATTCTATCAGTTGGAACTGGAGTAAAGGTGCCATTGACGACCCAATCACTTACACGCTTTTTGAAGGTGAACTAATAGCAATTGAGGCAACGTTTCGCAGCATTGTCACTCGTGTTTTGATTGCAGAAGGAGATTGGTTTGAGAAAGAGATGGAGTTTTGGCGCAACTCGATTCAAGCAGGAATGACGGTAATTGATGTAGGCGCAAATGTCGGACTGTATACCTTTAGCGCTGCGCGGCGAGTCGGTAAAACGGGTAAAGTCTTAGCTGTTGAGCCATTCTCAGGTTGTGTTCGCTGCCTCCAAGAAACCTGTCAAATCAATCAATTTTCTCAGGTAAAAATCTGTGCAGGAGCCGCCAGCGATCGCACCGGAAAAGCAAATCTTCTCATCAAGTCAGCCAGCGAAATGAACGAATTGACCATCAGTGCTGAAGGCAAAAATGCTGAATCGGTCGATTGTTTTACCCTGGACAGTCTAATTCAATCAGAACAGCTCGATCGCGTTGACTTTCTCAAAATTGATGCTGAAGGTCATGAAGTCCAGGTGTTGTTGGGCAGCGATCGCCTGTTGTCAGAGTTTGCACCTGTGATTTTGTATGAAAACATTGCAGGCAGCAAAGGGAGTAATCTTCCGGTAGCCGAATTGCTGATCTCAAAGGGTTATCAGTTGTTTCGCTATCAGCCTTTTTTGCAAAATTTGGTGCCGATCGCCACTCTCGAAGCGCTACACGGACTCAATATAATCGCGCTGCCTGCAACCAAGTGCTAACCAAACGCAAGTTCGATGAACTTCTCCGCTTCGCTCTCAGATCCGGAAACACCCCCTAGATCCCCCATTCTGGGGACTTTGAGATCAAAAAAATTCTGGAATTCAAAACGAGTTTGAGCTTCCAAGTCCCCCAAATTGGAGGGATTTAGAGGGCTGCAACCCATTGAAACGAAGCCAAAATCAACTGACCAAGCATATTTAGAGAATTTCAGGTGTAATAAGCTCGCGTTCCTTAGCATCCCGTTCTCCGCCCTCTAAAACGCCTCACTGTACAGTTTCATCATGTCCGTTTTTAGTCTTTCTTAAGTCTTGCCAAATTAAAAATTCCCAACTCTTTTGCGAAATTGGGAATCTAAAATAACTCGATCGCGCTAAGCTAGCTGGCAGACAACTTCAGCACCTTTGCAGCGATCGCCAGACTTTCTTCATATAAAGCATCGCGTCCCAAGCGCTGTAGTTGCTCACTGAGAAGGGTTTCAGCCTTTTGATCGTTGAGTGATGTCACTTGATTGATGCGGCAAGATTGGGCCCCACCGCCCGCTTCCATTCGCATACAGCCCGTCGTCTCAGAACAGAGAACCGTACAGCAATCAGCGTGAAGATTAGTCGAAGTCAGTTTGATGCTGACCAGATCTCCAGCCACATCACCCGAATCTGCGGTCGGAATGCCTGCCAACTCCACTTCGATCGCTCGACCATTCGCCCCAACCAGGTGAACGCGCTCCAGATCGTAAATGTCGCCTTCTTTGTGACGAGAGACTGGTTCCCATCTGAGACGACTGGCCAGCCAGCCCAAAAACATCATCGCCTGAGTCGGATTGCCTTTTTCGTAATCAATGACGACGCGATCGACTTCCCATACAGCGGCTCGTCGTTCTGGCTGGTCAAAGGCCTCAGCCGATAATTCTTGCCAGGCAGACAATCGTCGCCAGTTCAAATCAGCAATCTGAACGCCATCTTCGATCAGGCTAGCCAGCTTGAGCAGATCGCCCTCTGGGTCAGCCTTAAAGCGACTAGAATCAACAATGACCGCATTGCACACCCGATAGAGGTGCGAGAACAAAGGCAAATCGAGATTGGGAGTCGCCTTCCACCACAAAAAGCGGGGCAACTCGCTAATCAACAGCGACGAAACCATTGTGCTGATGCGATCGAGCGCCGACTCCGTACCCTTGAGCGTAATGTATTCGCCACACACTAAAGCACTGCGACTCTGCTTGTTAATTGGACAGTAAGCAGACACTTGAGCCGTCACGCCTTCATCCTCACCCACGATCGGAAAGAGGGAAATAATCCGACAGGGATTTTGACTGGCGATCGCGTCGGCAATGCCTGCCCCTTCAGCATCAGGAGTGTATTGGGGAGCGCTATCGCCTTCAGTCTTTAGCGGAAGCTGACCTTTCTGTTTTGCCAGTGCCATCCGCAGCTTTTCGAGTAGCGTTGGCGTAGATTTGCCGTCTACGGGTAAGCCAAATTCTGCTTGAGCCGCCCGAATCGCTGCTTGAGTCCGTGGGCCGTCAATGCCGTCGATCGGGCCCGTATAGAAGCCCAACGTCGCCAACATTTGCTGAGTTTCCTCCGGCTCATAGACAATCAGCGTAAAGGTCGAAGCTCTCGTAGCGGCCAGCGCCGAGCCATCACTCGCAACACTATAACTTTGCCAAATACTCGAAAGCTCTGCCTCAATCTCACTGATCGAGACATCTTTGGGAGCCTGGAGCGGCTGAAGGGGGACGACGGGTGCAGATTTAGGAGACATAAGAGGGATGAGGGATGAGGGATGAAGGATGAAAAGGGAAAGGATCAGGGTTGAGGGGCGAAAGATGAAACCTTGGTAGGCGAGAAGGCTCACCCAAACATTCATCCCTCATCTCTCATCCCTCATCCCTTCTAAAGTCTTCGCCAGCGCCGACCATCTCGATCGATCATCTGTTCGGCCGCTGAGGGTTCCCAGGTGCCCGCTTCGTATTGAGGAATGGTGGCAGGGTCGGTGGGCGATTCCCAGGCAGAGAGGGCGGGGGTGACGACTCGCCAGGCGGCTTCTACTTCGTCGGCACGGGTGAATAGGGTTTGATCGCCCATCATGCAGTCTAGCAAGAGTCGATCGTAGGCTTCGCCGCCTGTCACGCCAAATGAGGAACCGTAGCTAAAGTCCATTTCGACCGATCGACTTCTCAAATCTGCACCGGGCATCTTCACTTCAAACCGTATCGCAATGCCTTCATTGGGCTGCATTCTCAGCGTGAGAACGTTAGCGTTGGCTTGCTTGGCCGCAGATTGAAAGATCAGATAAGGCACATCGCGAAACTGGATGGAGATTTCTGACACTTTTTTAGGTAGACGCTTCCCCGTTCTCAGATAAAACGGAACGCCCTGCCAGCGCCAGTTGTCGATCGCCAGCTTCATCGCCACATAAGTAGGAGTCGTCGATTGAGGACTCACGCCAGGTTCGTCTCGATAGCCCGGAACCTGCTTGCCTTTCATCCAGCCTGCTTTGTACTGACCTCTGACTGCTGAATATTCTAGGTTGTTGACATCGGCGAGGTGTGTTGCCTGGATGACTTTTACCTTTTCGGTACGAATGCTGTCAGCATCCAGGGAGTTGGGTGGCTCCATTGCGGTCAGACAAAATAGCTGCATCAGGTGGTTTTGCACCATGTCTCGCAGTGCGCCCGAAGATTCGTAATAGCCCGCTCGATCTTCGACCCCAACCGTTTCAGCCACCGTAATCTGAACGTGATCGATAAACTGACGGTTCCATAATGGCTCAAAGATCGCGTTGGCAAACCGAAAGATCAGCAGATTTTGAACGGTTTCTTTGCCCAAATAATGATCGATCCGATAGACCTGTTCTTCTTTACAAACTTCGGTGACGACCCGGTTCAACGCTTGAGCAGAACTGAGATCGCGACCAAAGGGTTTCTCAATGACCAGGCGCGTTTTACGGGGATCATCCAACATTCCAGCCGCCCCCAGTTGTCTGATCGCTTCTGGAAAGAACTTGGGAGCCACCGCTAGATAAAAGACTCGATTGCCTCTGGTGCCGCGAATCTGGTCAATTTCTGCGAGCCGTGCTTTGAGTTTTTGGTAGCCTTCGGGATTGTCAATGTCACCCGGACAATAAAACAACCCTTGAGCAAAGTCGTTCCAAATCGCATCTGACCCAACGCCATCCGAAAATTCTTCGATGCCTTCTCGCATCTGTTCGCGGAAGAAATCATCGCTCCACTCCCGACGAGCCACCCCGACGATCGTGATCTCCGGTGGCAGTTGTCGTTCACGCTTCATCTTATAGAGCGCTGGCACCAGTTTGCGTTTGGTCAAATCTCCAGATGCGCCAAAAAAGACAATAATATTGGGTTCTGGAATGCGCTGCTGCTGTAGACCAACACGAAGCGGATTTTCGAGCAAAGTAACCATAGGCGGGGGCTAAATGAGGGATGAAGGATAAGGGATGAAACGAGCGAGTGGGCCAGGGGCAAAAATTTCGGGGTCGGTCTCAAACTCTTTAATCAGCGTCAAAGCTCAGGAGAAAGGTAGGACGGGAAGAGAGATTTAGTCTGAACGAAACAATAGCGTCTTATTCATCCCTCCTCCCTCTTCCCTCATCCCTTCTTCTACGAGACTGTCGCGAGTCGATCGACCTTTTCTTGCAGCGAACTCATCAGTGACTCAAAAGGTTGGACAAATTTGTCGATGCCTTCTGAGAGGAGTTCTTCCATGACTTCGGTCAAATTGATGTCAATGTCGGGGTCTTTGAGGCTGTTGATCAATTCGTAAGCTTCTTCGACACCCGTTTCGATGCGGGAAGCTACATCACAGTGATCGACGCAGGCCTCGATCGTAGCAGGTGGCAACGTGTTGACTGTATCAGGGCCAACTAATTCATCGACATACATGACATCGCTGTAGTTGGGGTTTTTGGTGCCTGTGCTGGCCCAGAGGAGTCTCTGAACGTTGGCTCCTTTTTCTTTGAGCGCTAACCAACGGGGATCAGCAATGATCTTTTTGTACTCTTGATAAGCGATTTTGGCGTTGGCGATCGCAATCTTACCTTTGAGGGCGTTCAGTTTGGCTTCTTCGGCGATGTCATCGACCCCTTTTTTCAAGAGTTCATCAACTCGCTCGTCAATTTTGATGTCGATGCGGCTGAGAAAGAAGCTGGCAACGGAGGCAATTTTGCTGATATCTTCACCGCTGGCGGCCCGCTTCTCCAGTCCTCGAATGTAAGCCCAAGCGGTATTAATGTAGCTTTGCACCGAGAATAGCAGCGTCACGTTGACATTCACGCCTTCGCTGATCATCTGTTCGACAGCGGGCAACCCTGCGGACGTTCCTGGGATTTTGATCATCACATTAGGGCGACCAATTTCTCGGTGATAGCGACGCGCTTCTGAAATGGTGGATTCTGTGTCGTCGGCGATGTTGGGCGGCACTTCGATGCTGATGTAGCCATCCAATCCACCCGATTCTTCATACACAGGTAAGAAAATATCGCAGGCGTTGCGAATGTCGTCAAAAATCAGAGATTCGTAGATTTCTAATAGCGATTTTCCGGCTCTGATCCCCGCCTCAATGTCAGCGTCGTAGATTTTGTTGCCGTTGATGGCTTTTTCAAAAATGGCTGGGTTTGAAGTGACCCCGCGCAGCCCTTGAGTTTCGACCATCTGCTTGAGTTCACCTGACTGAACCAAGTCACGGGTCAAATTATCCATCCAGATACTTTGCCCATAGTCTTTGATTTCTAGAAGGTGGTTCGTTGTCATTAGATTGCTCCTAATCGGTACAGGTTTGAGTTTTGAGGTTCGAGAGTTGACTCTCAAATAGAGTTCAAAACGGTTTATCGCTTGGACATCAGCACTTCTTGATCTCTGGCTCCCTCTTGAATGAAAGATTCGACCAGCGCCACGTCTTCTTTGCTGCCAATGATCAACGGGGTTCTAGCGTGCAGCTTTTCAGGGATCGCATCCAGAATGTCTTGAGTCCCGGTGGTCGCCCGACCGCCCGCTTGCTCGATCAAAAACGCCATCGGTGCAGATTCGTAGAGCAGCCGCAGCTTGCCTTCTGGTTTTTTCACGGTTCCGGGATACAGAAAAACGCCGCCCTGAAACAAAATGCGGTGAAAGTCGCCGACCATCGCGCCTCCATAGCGGGCCGTGTATCCCTCGTGGCGATGCACATAGCGAATGTAGTTGCGAATGGACTCGTCCCATTGCCAAAAGTTGCCCTCGTTGACGCTGTAGACCGACCCATGCTCAGGAGTCTGAATATTTTCGTTTGACAAAATAAACTCGCCCAAACTGGGATCAAGGGTGAATGCATGAACGCCTTTGCCGATCGAATACACCAGCATCGTACTCGGCCCGTAAAGGATATACCCTGCGGCGATTTGTTTTCGTCCACTTTGTAGCAGATCTTGAGCGGTGCCATCTGCGTCTTCGCCTTCTTGCTGACGAATCGAGAAAATTGACCCCACATTAATGTTGATGTCTACATTAGAGGAGCCGTCGATCGGGTCGTACAACAAGGTATATCGGCCCACTGGGCAGTTTTCCGGAATGTAGTAAGGATCGTCCATTTCCTCAGAAGCGAGGCGGCAGACTAAACCACTTTGCTTAAAGACGGAGATAAACACCTCGTTGGCAAACACATCCATCTTTTTGACAGATTCGCCCTGCACATTGACATCGCCTGTAAACCCCAAAACGCCCTCCATCAAACCGGCCCGGCTGAGACGACGAGCGATCAACTTTCCGGCGAGCGCAATGCGATTCATTAAGGCACTGAGATCTTGAGCGTCCGGTGAAAAGCTTTGCAGTTGTTCTAGGACGTGACGAGAAAGGGTGGTGCAGTCGCGGTCAAGCGCGTAATCACGACCTGGAGGGTGTTCGCTCTGCAAATTGATGGGTGGGTCAGCGTCGGTCATGATTCTTCTCCTCCCTAAGTTTGAAAATCCACTAAGGCTGTTTGTAGAGTACGAATTGTAGAGTACGAATCGCCTGAGTGCCCTTGCTTCTATCTTAGGAAGGCATTTCAAGAACGGGGTCTAACTTTAGATCAACTATAGAAATGATCCAAGTTTGGGTATTCTCCAAGACATTCTGCTGAAGGTTTAGCAAAGGGGATCGAGTCGATCGCCCTATTGATTCCAATCGAGTTCGCGGCTGGGCGATTGGGTTCCGGCAAAGTCAGATGGCTCGTCGCGATCGCTTTCTAGCTGTACGACAACTTGTACGGGGCCGTAGTGATCTCGAATGGTGGCTTCGATCTGTTCGATAATCCACTGGCTCAGTCCAGCAAACTCAGGATGCAGTACGAGACGCATCTCGATCAACACCTGCCGACCCACGATCCCCCGCGAATGAATCTGGTAACAGTGGGTCACGCCTTGAATTTCGCGCACCAGTTGAGAAATGGCTTCGGGCGCGATCGCCGTCTGTCGGATCATCAAAGGCAGTTGCCAATTAAGGACACGCCAACAACTCAGGACGGCAGTAATAATCAGGGCGATCGCCAACAGGGGATCAAGCCAACGGTATCCTTTGAGAATGCCAAGCAGTCCGCCGAGCAGGATTAGGGTCAGCCATGCATCTTGCAAAATCTGGTTGGCATTGACTCGCAGGGCTGTACTTTCGAGGGACTTAGCCAAATATTTCTCAAAGACGGCTAATCCTAAACTCGCTGCAAAAGCGATCGCCAGCAGCCCAATCAACGGGACGGTCATCTGGACAGGCAGCACTGCGGTCAAATTGGGAGCCGCATCTAATTGTTGAAGCGATAATCCCAAAATGCTAAAGCAGGCAAAGCCCAAAAAACTGACTAACAAAAGCGTCAGGGTGGTTTCGAGGCGGCCATGTCCCCACACTTCTCGTCCTGAGATGCGATAAGGCGAAGAAACTGCGATCAGGCTGAGAACCGTGCTAAAGCTGTCAATCACGGTATGAAGCGACTCGGCTAACAGACTGAGCGATCGCGTAGCCCAACCTGCCCAGACTTTGACCGCCAAAACGAGCAGTGTCAGCCAGAGCGTCACAAACAAAACTTGACGACTCACCCCACGGGGGTTTTTTACTTCAGCCATAACCCCCAACCTATCACGGAATTTAGTTTCAGAGATAGTTATGTTTTTTGAAGAAAGAGAGACCTTAGACTAGAGACTTTGGGCTAGAGACGCGAAACCGATGATTAATACCCAATCAAGAAGAAAGAGAGACCTTAGACTAGAGACTTTGGGCTAGAGACGTGAAACCGATGATTAATACCCAATCAATTGGTTAGTGCTACAGATCCTTCGCCCCCTAAATCCCCCATTCTGGGGGACTTTGAGAATCCGAGACTTCTTTGGCTTGAAGTCCTCCACAAGTGGGAGATTTAGGTTGCTCTCCAAGACCTGTAGGACTCAAAGATCAATTTTGTATAACGTCTAATGTCCAATGTTTGATGTCCAATGTCTGATGTCTAATATCCAATATCCCTGACCAAATTTAATGAAAATGATGCAGTCCGATCTTCGCTTATTGGTTTTGGATATCGACGGTACGATCGCAGGTCACTCCAATCAAATTAATCCATCGGTTCTCAGCGCCATTCGAGCGGCTCAACAAAAGGGCGTTGAGGTGGCGATCGCAACAGGGCGAATGTATCGATCAGCGCTGCGCTTTCATCAAATGGTGAGTTCTCGGTTGCCGCTGATCGCCTATCAAGGAGCCTGGATTCAAGATCCTGCCACTGAGAAAGTACATCGCCGTTGGTCAGTGCCCAGAGAACAGGTATCAGCCCTGCTGGACTACTTTGAACAGACAGAATTGAAGGCTCTGCTGTCGGTACATTTCTATATCAATGATCAGCTATACGTTCGAGAAATCACGCCCGAAACGAAGGCCTATTCAGAGCGATCGGGCATTCAACCCATTGCTGTCGGAGATCTGCGAACTACTTTGGAGACTGAGCCAACTAAAGTTTTGGCCCTTAGCGATGACACGGATCTGATCACACAGCTTCTCGGATCATTGCAAAAGCAGTACACGCCTGCCGAACTCTATCTAACAAAATCAGTCGCCACCTTTTTTGAAGCGACTCATCCCTCTGCTAACAAAGGCTCAGCGGTTTGCTACCTCGCCGAAGAGCTACTCGGACTCAAGCCAGAAAACGTGATGACGATCGGAGACAATTTTAACGATGTCGAAATGCTCGAATATGCCGGGGTCGGCGTTGCGATGGGGAATGCGCCAGAGGCTGTGCAGGCGATCGCTCAGTGGGTCGCTCCCAGTGTAGAAGCAGATGGAGCGGCGGCGGCGATCGAAGAATTTTTGCTCTGAGAGGATGTTTGAAAAGTATCAAATCGTCTGGAGATCCCCCCTAGCCCCTCTTAAAAAAGGTAGTTTCGTACACCAAAAGGAAAACCCAGAAGCCTGATTTTTCAGTCTCTGCGAACACTTTGTGGCGCGTAGCGTTCGCAACTTTGAGCGAACCTCAACGAAGGAATCAAAAATCCTCACTACTTTTTTCTTGCATGAAACCACCCTGCTGATTTAGCAACGCCACGATTCTTAGTTTGCTCAACTCATTCAAGTGATCAGGTTAATCAAATTATCGACAAGTCGATCGCGATCCATTGGCACAATATCCCCACTATGCAACATCTCCTGGGTAATCAGCAGAAAAATCAATGTCCCCATAAACATGTGAGCAACGGCGGCAGGATCAGCTAGATTCAAGTCTGGACAATCTGTTAGATACTGAGTCAGGGCATTCAGGATCGGCTTATCCATGTGTTGTACAAAGGCTCTTCCGAGTTCTGGAAAGCGACCCGACTCGCCCAACACCAATCGGATAAACGTAATTTTTTCAGAATTGTTGGTGCAGCTATCTAAAATACTGTGGGCCAACTGACGCAGCACGACTTGAGGCGGCTCTTGAGACTTGAGCAAATCGTGAGGGCAGCTTGCCCATTGCGTCTTTTGCACCCATTGCGCGGTCAAAGCATTAAACAATCCTTCTTTGTCTTGAAAGTGGCTGTAGAGCGTTGGCTTAGACACACCTGCGGCGATCGCCACCCGATCCATTGTGGTGCCCACATAGCCTTGTTTTAGAAAGACACGCATTGCCCCTTCTAAGATGGCAGCCGTTTTTTCGGGCGATCGCTGACGGGCAGAATTAGCAGACTGGGACGGTTCCATCGATCAGATCAAAAATTGGACTTGACACAATTTTACTAAATGGTTTAGTTTAATAACAAATCTTATTTAACTAAACCGTTTAGTTAAACTCTACCCCACGAGGCAAGCACCATGCAGAGTCCCACGATCGACGGAAAGCGGCTCCCGTCCTGGAAGCTTTTGGGAATCGCCGCTGTGATTTTATTAGGCGGAACGGGCGCTTTTACGCTTTGGCGCGCTCATTCCTCTGCCCAGACCGCTCAATCCGTCGAAAATGCTGCTCCCCAACAGCAAACCGTCACCGCTTTGGGCTACCTCGAACCTCAAGGCAGAGTGATTAGACTTTCTGCGCCCAACGCTTCTGGTGGGTCTAGTCGCGTTGAGCAACTTCTAGTCAAACAGGGAGATAGCGTTAAAGCGGGACAAGCGATCGCCGTGTTGGATAATCGCGATCGCCTCCAAGCCGCCCTTCAGGAAGCCCAGCAACAGGTGAACGTTGTCCAGTCAAATCTAGCCGTAGTCAAAGCTGGCGCTAAACAAGGTGAAGTGACTGCTCAACAAGCCGAGATTGTTCGGTTAGAAGCCCAGCGACAGGGAGATCTTGAAGCCCAGAATGCGACGGTCGATCGACTTCAAGCAGAATTGCAAAACGCCCAAACAGAAACCCAGCGCTATGAGGTTCTCTATCAGCAGGGTGCTACATCCGCTTCTCTGCGAGATAGCAAAGCTTTGACGCTAAAGACCGCACAGCGCAACCTACAAGAAGCCCAGGCCGTGTTAAATCGAATTCAAACCACCCGATCACCCGAACTCACCGCCGCCAAAGCCACCCTCGATCGCATTGCCGAAGTGCGCCCCGTTGATGTCGAAGCAGCACAGTCACAGGTCGATCGGGCGATCGCTGCCGTCCAACAAGCCAAGGCCCAACTCGATTTGGCAACCGTTCGCGCTCCTCAAAATGGCGTTGTTCTGGATATTCACACTCGTCCCGGTGAGCTAGTTTCGAGTGATGGCATTGTGGAACTGGGGCGCACCCGTCAAATGACTGCCCTTCTTGAAGTTTATGAGACAGACATTCGCAAGATCAGACTGGGGCAACTAACCAAACTGTTTGCCGATAGTCTCACAGCGCCACTTTTGGGCAGCGTCATCGAAATTGGTGCCAAAGTGAAGCGTCAGAATGTGGTGAACTCAGATACTTCTGCCAACATTGATGCGCGTGTGGTCGAAGTCCGGGTGCAACTAGATAGAGACTCTGCCCAGAAAGTCGTCGGATTAACGAACTTGCAGGTGACAGGAGAGATTCAACAATGACGTTGACCCAACCAAAACCGCATCAACAGGAGACCCCTCAACCTCGCCTGTCTAAACTTAGATTTTGGCAAGACCGCACACCCCTGGGCTGGCTGCAACTAAAGAAGAATAAAGGACGGCTGATGGTCGCGATCGCCGGGATTGGATTCGCTGATCTGTTGATGTTTGCTCAGTTAGGAATTCAGGCGGCCTTGTTTGACAGCAACACATTGCTCAACCGTGGAATCGATGCTGACATTGTGATTCGCAGTGCCCAATATCGCAACTTGAACTTAGCCAATACATTGCCGCGTCGTCGTTTATTTCAGATTAAGGATTTGCCGGGGGTAGAGTCCGCAGAGGCACTTTACGTCGCGAATGGGGTGTGGAAAAATCCGCAAACTCGTCGCAAAACTCAGCTTACGTTAGTCGGTCAAAATCTAGAACGTCCCGCCTTTACCTTTGATGAAGTCAATCGAAATCTAGATAAGCTCAAGCAACCCGATACGTTTTTGTTCGATCGCAACACTCGTGGAGACTACGCCGAAGTCGTTGCTCAAGTCAAAAAAGGGCAGACAGTCAAAACAGAACTCGATCGTCGCACCATTCAAATTGCTGGTTTGTTCTCTTTGGGAGCCTCTTTTGCGACAGATGGCACGCTGATCACCAGTCAAGAAAACTTCTTGCGCTTCTTTCCTCAACAGGGCGCAGGACAGATCACTTTAGGGTTGATCAAAGTGCAGCCGGGTCACGATCCCAACCAGGTGCTATCTCAGATCAAAGCGATTTTGCCTGCTGATACGATCGCATCTACCAAACAAGAATTTGTCACGTTTGAGCAAGCCTACTGGGAAAAGAACACCCCGATCGGCATTGTCTTTACGTTTGGAACCGTTATGGCATTTGTCGTGGGAACTGTGATTGTGTTTCAGATCCTTTCGACCGATGTCAATGAACACATGGGAGAATATGCCACCTTTAAGGCGATGGGCTACCGCGATCGCTATCTACTTCTCATTGTGTTTGAGGAAGCGATCTTACTTGCAATGTTTGGATTTATTCCAGGATTAGGCTTGGCGTTGGGACAGTATGCGTTAATTCAAAGCGCGGCGGCGCTACCGATTTCGATGACATTTTCACGGCTTGCCTTTGTTTTCTTTCTGACGATGGTGATGTGTAGTGTGTCTGGGATGATTGCAACGCGCAAAATTCAGTCCGCTGACCCAGCCGATATTTTCTAGGAGGAGCCATGAACCTAATTCTGAATGGAGTGCAGCCTGCGATCGCCGTTGAAAATCTAGATCACTTCTTCGGCAAAGGTGACCTTCGTAAGCAAGCCCTATTTGAGGTTAATTTAGCGATCGCTGCGGGTGAAATTGTAATCCTCACAGGGCCATCAGGCTCCGGTAAAACGACGCTGCTCTCATTGATGGGTGGCTTACGATCGCCCCAGTCTGGTAGCCTGCGAATTCTCAATACCGAGCTAGTGGGTGCCGCCAAAAACATTGCAGTCAAGGCGCGGCGATCGTGTGGCTATATCTTTCAAGCGCACAATCTACATGGGAGCCTTACAGCCCAAGAGAATGTGATGATGGGGCTAGAAATGCATGGGGCTTTCCCGCGTCATGAGAGGCGCGATCGAGCAGTCAGAATGTTAGAGCTAGTTGGTTTAGAAGCGCGAACTCAATATTATCCTGACAATCTTTCGGGTGGGCAAAAACAACGAGTCGCGATCGCGCGTGCCCTGGTCAGTCATCCACAGATTGTATTAGCTGACGAACCAACTGCCGCCTTGGACAAACAATCGGGTCGCGATGTCGTCAACATCATGCAAAAGCTGGCCAAGGAACAAGGTTGCACAATTCTAATGGTGACGCACGACAATCGGATTTTAGACATTGCCGATCGTATTGTCTACATGGAAGACGGCAAACTAATCGCAACGCCCGAAATGTCAGCACAGCCAGCATAACTTCAATAGACTTCCTGCACGAATCATAGATGCCCTCCGAAGGCTCTTGCGAAGCTAACATTAATTGCCAGGGATTCTGTCCACAATCGTTAAGTCAGTGACAATGATTGCTCTAAGCACTGCTTAGAATTAGGAATTAGACAACCATCACTCACTTTTATAGGATGTAGGAGCCTTCTCGGATCTGCAACCCCTTGCGAGTATCTCGAAGAGCGAGAAGCGAAGAAGTTCATCGAACTGACGTTTTGTTAAGAACTTAGAGGCGGCGATCGCGTTAAGTAGAGTAGTAAAAGATTAGAAACTTCTTGTTCAAACCGTCCATCGTTTATAAAGCCTGGATGCTCAATGACGGCTGAATGGCACAAAGCTTCAACTGTGCGACTCATGATGAAAACTGTCATCTCAATATTTTGGGGATAAAAATGGCCCATTGTAGGTATCTCTTCAAGATCGCTCCACCGGGCAAGATAGGTTTTCAACAATTCTGTGATGTGTTCATCCGCCTTTTGCATTTGCTGCAATCGTTCTGAACGGGGAATTTCCTCATTTAAAACCTGATGGAGACGTGGATTGATCGCATGAGCCGCAATAACTGCTTTCACAAGTTCAGGGATAGCAATCTCCAAGGGTGCGTCAGACAAATGGTTTGGTTTTGATTCGACTAATCTGGCGATTTCATCGGAGTGTTGTTCCACTAGGGCAGCCATCAACGATTCCCGATTTGGAAAGTATTGATACAAGGAGCCGATACTGATTCCTGCACGTTCTGCAATGCGGTTTGTGTTGGCTTTGTCGTAGCCTTCCTCGGTCAAAATGTGAGCGGTTGCCTCTAATATCGCTTCAACTGTCATTCGAGAACGGTCTTGCTGCGGCAGTTTGCGAGGAATTGTAGAATGTTTTCGCGGCATCAAAGCACCTCAATCAAATGCGAGTTGGCGAACACGAGTAATAACTCATATCATACGAGCAATCCCTCATATTTGAGCGAGACGTTATGAAGTCACCCCAGCACCGCATTTTCGTTTGTACAAAGCAGCGCTCGGCAAATGATCCAAAAGGTTGTTGCTGCAACGCAGATGCACTAGAAATCTACCAAGCCTTCCAAGATGAAATTCAAAAGCGGCAATTAGGCGATCGCGTCGAAGTTCGGAGATCGGGATGTTTAGATCAGTGTGAATCTGGAGCGATCGCGTTAGTTTACCAGCCCAGCCGGAACGAGTTTTCCTGGCTACCCACAAAACTTCGGCTGAAATTACGACGGCTGTTCATTCCCAAGCGGTTTCTGTATGGTCATTTGACTTGCACAGATGTTCCTGAGATCGTTGACAGCCATTTCATCCAGGGTCAGGCACTACACGATGCCAAATTTCTACTAATTCATGAATCAGGAGACTGTATGACAACCCCATCAAAAGCGCTGAATTATACCTATTTCATGCTGGTCAAGACGACGACAGCCTGGCTACAACTTTCTGCAAAGGAGCGATTTAAGTTTCTTGAAACGGTCATTTCACCGCTTCTCAAAAAATACCCGTTTGTGAAACTGCGATTCTTTGATTCCGAAGCATTTTCTGGACACTTTACCGACGTTTTGATGTGGGAAGCATCCGAAGTTAAGGATTACCAATTTCTCGTTGAGGAGCTTCGCGAAACGTTATTCTGGGGAACGTATTTTGAAGTTGTCGAAATTGTTCCCGCTATTGAAAATGCATATGCTCTCTATTACAACGTAGAGCCTATACCTGGGAGGTAGCTGAAGGTATAGTTAATTGCAACGATATGTCTAAACGCCAAAGGTTGGAAGGAGCAAGGGGCGGCAGCCAATCGTTTCAAAGTTATGATTGAGGCGATTTGTTGATTGTCAGAAGCGATCAACCTTGAATTGGGAAAGCGCTGGCTATTGGCAGATTGGAAGATTTAACGAGGTCAACCAGATGCCAAGAGACGTGAGAAGTGCTTAAAATTCAGATGTGATTCAGGCAAAATGATGCGCGCTTCTCAGATTTGTGGGCTTCTGATCTCGGTGCTGTTGAGTGGTGTTTTCAACCCTAGACCTCTGTTGTCTATGACGGCGGTGCAGTATCGCGATCGCGGGCTTCAGCTTCGAGAACAAGGGCAACTTGCGACGGCGATCGCATCTCTCCAAAAAGCGGTTGAACTGGAGCCAGCCAATGTTTCAGGTCGCGTTAGTCTGGGATGGACGCTGCATTTAGCAAAGCGAGATTCAGAAGCCGCCGCGATGTTGGAACAAACGATCGCCTTCAATCCCTTTGATGTTCAGACCTTCAATGCATTGGGAATTGTCTATCTGGTGAGCGATCGATTGCCTGATGCAGTCATAACTCACACCTGGGCATCGTTCCTGGCACCTCAAAATGAGATTGCTCCCTACAATCTGAGCTTGGCGTTTTGGCGATTAAAGGCTTATGAGTGGGCGATCGCGTCTGCAAAACGAGCAGCCGAATTGGAACCCAACAATCCTCATCCCTGGGTGGCTCTAGCGATCGCTCACTGGAACAATGGAGAACGCAAACTTGCACAACAAGCCTATCAGCAAGCGATCGCTCAAGACGGACGATATGGCGATCGCGACTTCCTCCAGTATCTAGACGAAGCGGGGTTTAGCGCCAGTCAAATTGCAGCATCAAGACAAGTCTTAGCAGCGTTGTAGCGGATTTCAGTTCTCACTTGATGGAATGCAGAGTTGTATACACTGCAAGGTTTTTCTAGAAATGGCTGCGCGCTCGGCTATTCTTAAAATCGATTTACAATAAGAAGAGCAACTCAGTTCTGCTCTATGCCTGCCAAAGACCTTTATCACAACACGGTGAAAACTGCCTTGATCAAAGACGGCTGGACGATTACCGACAACCCTTTGACTCTAGCGATTGGTGAGCGGGATCTCTATATTGACCTGGGTGCAGAGAAATTGCTGATTGCCGATCGTGGTAGTCAAAAGATTGCTGTAGAAGTGAAAAGCTTTATTAGTGCATCGCCCGTCAGGGATTTAGAAAATGCCCTTGGGCAATACATTCTTTACGAAGACATCATTGCTGAAGAATGTCCAGAGCGTATTCTTTACCTCGCGGTTCGAGAGGAAGTGTATCTTACTTTTTTTTCTGAACCAATTGTGCAAATTCCGATGAGAAAACGTCATATTAAAGTTTTAATTTTTGATGAAATTCGGGAGGTTATTACCCAATGGATAAGCTAAACAGCTATCGCAACATCCTGCACAAATTATTGTCAGAACACACACTGCTGATGAGTAAGCCTGAGCGCGTCACCAGTACCGTCATCGTTAGTGAAGACCAGAACCATTTTATGGTGGTCAATGAAGGCTGGGAAGGTAAAAAACGGATTCATAGCTTGATTTTCCATGCTGAAATTCGCAATGGCAAACTCTGGATGCATCACGATGGTATCGATCGCGGCATCACTGAAGACCTTGTTGCCGCAGGCATTCCCCAAGACCAGATTGTGCTGGCTTTTCACTCCCCTGAGATTCGATCACATACTGGATATGCCGTGGTGTAGCCACTTTTTGGAGAATCATCCCTCCGTAGTTGTCACAAGTGCGATCGCTCAAGACGGACGATATGGCGATCGCGACTTCCTCAAATATCTAGACGAGGCGGGGTTTAGTACCAGTCAAATTGCAGCATCAAGACAAGTCTTGGCAGCGTCGTAGCTATTTTACGATCCATATCCTAAAGTCAGCAAAACCACTTCTTCTAATGAAGCGATGACTTCCAAACTCAGTTGCCCAAGCCTGCGAATCATACGAGTTTTGTCCAGCACCCGCATTTGAAAACACAGGGCAACAGAATCTTGGCTGAGTCCGCCATCACCTTGTTTGATCAGTAAGCATATGGGCAGGGCGGCGCGACGTTGGTTGGTCGTGAGGGGAATGGCAATAGTCGTGCTTGAGAATTGAGAAACAAGGTCATTTTGAAAGATGATGACGGGGCGAATGCCTGCTTGCTCAGAACCTTGAGTCGGATTGAGATCGGCCAGCCAGATTTCACCTCGTTTAAGCAGGTTGCTCATATTTAGTCTTCCTGACTGAGCATTGCTGCATAGTCATTCATGCCTGCTTCGGCAAGAGCGCGGTCTTCGTCAGAAAACTCTGTAAATAGGGCAGCCAGTTGTTTTGGGTCGAGGATGGCCTGACGGTGACGCTGATCGCGAAACTTCAGAAAAGCAATGAAATCAGCCACTTGTTGAAGTTGCTCAGGAGTCAGTTGATCTAAATCTTGTTTGAGGGCTTCAGTAGTAATAGTCATAGCCATAGGAAAAATAACCGATAAAAGATTTCTCTATTGTATGAACTCAGTCGCGATTTCAACTCACTCAAAAGCTCTTGACTGCGCTCCTGCTCAATCATGCAGGCAACAGAACGGCTCAAATCAGCGGCGGCAAGTAACCTCAAACTCAGCACCAGTGACTTTCGACCGTCCGCTGCATTTGAATTGTTGTGCCGCGCTGTTGACATTTATCTACTCTTCTAACTCCCTGTCTTTCCAATTCCACCACTTCAACAGTTCTGGGTCAGGTTCACTTGCAGAAGCATAATAAACTGCACATCGAAATACATAGAGCATACAACGATCAACGTGCTTCCGTTGATAAATACATAGTTGATTGTAAAGTTCTTCTGGTTTTTGCCCTTTTAGGTCTTGGATTGATCGAATCCCAACATCTACAAAATACTGAGCGATCGTCTTGCCAACTCCCGGAATTTTTTCTAATTCACAAATTGTATTTGGTTTCATAGCAACTACACCGGGGTACAAATCTCAATCAAAACACCATCTAAATCCCGCACATAAGCAACTGTTTGCCCCCAAGGTTTAACCTTCGGTTCTACAACAGCAATAGCACCAGCCTCCATAGCATATGCATACGCTGCTGGTACGTCATCTGCTACAAAACCAACTTCAATGCCAGCAGGTGGATTGGATCGATCGTTTTCTAAAAAGCCTTGCGGAAGATTTGACTTAGCAAGTTCATTAGCGGCAAAAGAGAGCGTCGTTCCACCTGTCTCCATCTCAGCATACTGTTTACTTTCATGAACAAAACGCTGCTTTAAGCCAAATGCCTTTTCATAAAAAGCGATGGTTTGAGGGACATCTTTAACATAGAGAATTGTGTAAGAGAACTTAACCATTTTTGTCTCTCCTCCAAGGTGACTGAAGCAAGTATAGTACACTTGTACAGAATGTTCAAGCCTTAATGGGGCGATCGTTCTATTGACAACTTTGAAAGGACTTAACCTTAAAACCAACAAATTACGTTTGAACAACTTTCCTAACCGATAACTTAAGCGGCACAACAACTTTTTGAGCAAACGATCGCTCCCAAGTTCCACAAGCTCAAGCAGTTGCCTCACCCCTACACCACCAGCCCATCTTTGACGTGAATCGTGCGGTGAGTCTGAGCGGCGACATCAGGTTCGTGGGTGACAATGACGATCGTAATCCCTTGATTGTTCAAATCGGTGAGCAGGGACATGACTTCTTCAGACGTTTGGGTGTCGAGCGCGCCAGTCGGTTCATCAGCTAGTACGAGAGCGGGACGGTTGACCAAGGCACGGGCGATCGCGACTCGTTGCTGTTGTCCTCCAGATAGTTGACTGGGACGATTGGAGAGCCGTTCTGCCAAACCGACACGAGACAGCGCTTCTTGTGCTTTACGCCGCCGCTCAGATTTGGGAATGCCTGCATACACCATTGGCAACATGACATTCTCTAAAGCCGTCGCACGCGGCAGCAAATTGAACTGTTGAAACACAAAGCCAATGCGCTGATTGCGAATGTAAGCCAACTCATCATTTTCTAGCGTCGTCAAGTTTCGGCCTTCAAGAATATAGTGGCCGTCTGTGGCGCGATCGAGACAACCAATAATATTCATCAATGTCGATTTACCTGATCCTGACATGCCCATAATCGCCACATATTCACCTTCTTGAATGTCAAGATCAATGCCCTTCAACACAGGAACATCGACTTCACCCAGTCGGTAAGTTTTGGTGATGTTCTCCATCCAAATCATTGTTGCCATCAGTTTAATTACTTTGAGAACAAGATAATGTTATTTCCCGATCCTAATCACTTCTCAGGGCGGCGATCGGGTCAAGTCGAGCCGCATTTCGAGCCGGAATTACGCCTGCAATCAGTCCAACGGTGAGTGCGAGAACAATACCTGCGACGATCGACCCCACCGAAATCACAAACGGAAAGCTAAATAGCGATGAGGCGGCGAATGCTAAACCAATTCCGATCGCCACGCCTGCCGCTCCACCCAGTAAAGAAACGAGAATGGCTTCGGTAAGAAACTGATTGAGAACAGCGCTGTTGGTGGCTCCGATCGCTTTGCGAATGCCAATTTCACGAGTTCGTTCGACGACCGAAACGAGCATGATGTTAGCAATTCCGATGCCGCCGACGACGAGAGAAATTCCGGCGATCGCACTGACCATCACGGTAAACAAGCCCACAATGTTGCTAAAAGTGTTGATGATGTCTACTTGGTTGCTGATGCGAAAGTCGTCTGGTTTGGGGGGATAGATGTTGTGGCGAATTCTCAGTAAGTTTGTCACTTGAAACTGCGCCGCTTCTAGCTGTGCCTGATCCTTGGCTTTGAGCCAAAACCCACTGATCGCTTGACCATTTACCGACGTATTGCCCACCAGTTGAGACGACATATTGGTTAAGGGAACGTACACCCGATCGTCTTGATCTTGTCCGCCCACTGATCCCTTTGCCTCCATCACGCCAACGACTGTGTAGCGACCATTTTGCACCCGCACCGTTTCTCCGATCGCAGGGGCACCCGGTGGAAACAAATCACTCCGCACTTTGCTGCCCAAAACGACGACCGAACTTGCATTGTCCAAATCTTGTTGTGTGAAAAACTGCCCTTCTTGAGGATAGATTTCTTTGACGTTGGGATAATTTAACTCCACGCCCAAAATTGAAGTCGATTCGTTTTGATCGCCGTATACGACCTGGCCGCCTCGCTGCAAATAAGCCGTCACCGACTCTGCTGCGGGAACTTGTCGGGCGATCGCTTGTGCATCTTCCCAGGTCAACGTACTTGCAGTGCCCGACCCTTGACTAATGCCGCCCGTTCTCGCAACGCCTGCCAACACCAGCATCACATTCGTTCCCAAAGCTTGAATCTGCTGTTCGGTTGCTTTCTGCACGCCCTGCCCAACTGACGTTACTGTAATCACCGAAGCGATACCAATCACGACACCCAGCATGGTCAAACTGGTTCGTAGTCGGTTACTCCACAGCGCTTCCACTGCCATTGTCAAAACTTCCATTAAGGAAATCTTGGTCGGTCGAATCGGTGCAATTTTTTCAATCATCTTGTCCATTAGCTGCCTCCTCGTCTGCTGCCGCCCGACCCACCCGGAGAACCGCCGCCCATTCCAGGAATCACGGAAGGCGTTCGCGAGGCTGGCCGCTCGCCTTGAGGAAAGCTCAGTAGCACTTTGTCACCTGCTTTTAGCCCCGAAACGACGACGGTTTTATCTTCAAATGAGGCACCTGTCGTGATGGGTTGAAACTTCGATCGCCGATTGCCGCCCGATTCTCCCGAAGTAGAATTGTCCCCGCCCGCCAGCAAAACCCCCGTTCCCTGTTCTTGTCGCACGATCGCCACCGTGGGAATTACCAGCGCATTGTCCAAAGTGCCGACCTTGAAATTTACGCTGACATTCATCCCCGCTTGCAGTTGATTTTTGGGATCATCCAGCGACATTTTGACTTCAAAAAAGGTGACATTTTGTTCGACCGTCGATTGCGTCGCGACCTGCCTGACTTTTCCTGAAAACGACTGACCGGGGAAGGCATCGGCAGCGATCGTTACGTCCATTCCCACTTTGATTTTAGAAATGCTGCTTTCGGGCACTTTAGCCACAATCTGATTGGTCGAAGCCAGAGACAAAATCGAAGAAGAAGTCGCCGACGAAACCGAACTACCCGAAGTCGTCGGAGTCACAAACGCACCCGGATCGGCAAATTTGCGCGTGATCACCCCATTGAAAGGAGCGCGAATAACGGTATCGTTTAGCTGTGACTGCACCGTTTGCAACGCGCCTTTCGCATTCATCACCTGAGCGCGGGCCGTGGCGATATCTTCCTTGCGGGAGCCAGATTTTTGTAAACTGAGCGCCTGTTTAGCCTGTTCGACTTGGGCGCGGGCGGTGGCAATATCTTCGGGACGAGACCCTACCTGCTGCAAGTTTAATCCTTGTTTGGCTTGTTCAACCTGTGCTCTGGCGGTGTTGTAGGCAGTGCGAGAGGTGTCAAATTCGCGTTGGGAAAGGGCACCTGCTGCATAAAGCTGCTGATTTTGGTTAAAGGTGAGGCTGGCCTGCTGCAAACTGGCTTGCGCCGAGGTCAATTCTGCTTGCGCCTGAGCGACTTCTTGAGGACGATTGCCCGCCAGAAGTTTGTCCAAGTTTGCCTGAGCCGATGCTAATTGAGCCTGAGCTTGCGCGACTTCTTGAGGACGATTGCCTGCTAGAAGTTTGTCCAAATTTGCTTGCGCCGATGCTAATTGAGCCTGAGCCTGAGTCTGCTGTCCTTGAAGATTGGAGGAATCCATGTAAGCAAGCACCTGACCCGCAGTGACGCGATCGCCCTCCTTAACGAGCAGTTGTTTGAGTACGCCGGAGTTTTTGGGACTCATATTCACCGATCGTTCTGGCTGTACCGTTCCATTTGCAGAAATGGTCACAGGCACCGTAAGCCGTTCTGCTGTGGCGGTTTGCACGTTGCGTCTGGCTTGCTGCTTGTTTGCCTGAGTGATTTGCCCATAGGCGACGTAGCTGACTCCTGACAGTAGCCCCACCGCTAGAAGCCCCAGCACCCACTTTGGCACCTTAAACTTGAACTTCATGCCATTCACCCGATTTAACTCCCTATAGGGTATTGGATTTTGAACTCGTCTGAGGATCTGTCTGCTTGATCCGTTTACGTAGATCTTAGTTAGACGGGGAGGAGCGATCGCAGGTTCAATCTGTCAGCAATCAACAGGGAGAAACCTGAATGCATCACACATTCTCCTTGGTGCAGATGTCAAAGTGAAAATGATTCGCTAAACTCAAGTTTCTCAAAAGTTGAAACACTCTTTGAATATAAAGTAGATGGCTAAGAAAAAATCAAAAGACAAGGATCAGAAGTTATCAAAAGCGACTTCAGAGAGAGGCGTTCTTGGCCCAAATATGCGGCAAGTGGGAACTGCGATCGCAGGTGCGGTGATTGGGACGGTAGTCGAAGCGGCGATCGAGCGAATTGCACACAAAAGCGCTTCAAAGCATGACAAAAGTCACACCAACGTAAATTCTACTGTCCCCGTTGATCAGAGCCATTCACACGCTCACAATCACGCTGTTGAGAATGCACCAGTGATAGCAACCGACAGCCTTGAGAATACTGCCACGATTGCTAAAGATGGTATTCAGTCTTTGGTACAGGACGTTATGCCTGCAATCCCCTCTGCAATCCCTATTGTGGTAGATGCGCTCAAAGAAGTGGTTCAAAACTCAACTCAACAATCTGCAACGACTGAGGAAAATCCGATCATGAAACTTGAAGATGTGAACCTTACAGGAGTGGTTGATACTGTTAAGGAGGCAGTAGACACCATCAATCCTCTCAAGTCTGACAAAAAAGACAAAAAAGATAAGAAGGATAAGAAGGATAAGAAAAGCAAGAAGGACAAAAAAGCCAAGAAGAAGGGCAAGAAGAATAAGAAATCTTGATAGGCTGAGATTTTGAATACGATCGCTGCTTTGAAGACCGTTTGAGAAGATATTCCCTTAATGTCACTCTAGGCGAAGCAAAATTACTGAAAAGCAGCGTAACCTTTTCTCAGTGAGCGTTTTAGTATTCACAGTTTGTTTCTGTTCCCTTAAGGGAGTAGAAGCGCGAATGCTGAACAGATTGCTAGAGTGACTTTTCAGCGTTTAGAGTTCAATCTAATTTGCCTATAATTTGCCTAAAGTGATTTGAGAAGGCGTTGCTGATTGGAGGGATGAATCTGTGGGAAATGTCCATCTTTTCGCCCCCTAAATCCCCCAAAAATGGGGGACTTTGAACCTTGGGTTTCCCGCCGCTTTGGGACAATTCATCCCCTGATTCAGCAATGCTGATTTGAGAAAAAGATCGGAGAGGCTGCCTCATCCCTCTTTACAGCCAGTCGGGAATGTCGATCGCAGGTAGAGCCGGACTCCACAAATCGCCCTGGATCACATGGCAGCCTTCTTGAAACAAGCTTTCTAGCTGCTCGATCGTCTCCACACCTTCGGCCACGAGTTCGATTTGTAGGGTTTCGGACAGGTCAATCAGGCTCTTGACGATGGCACGCGCTTCAAGAACACCGATTTGTTGGACAAAGGTTTGATCGATTTTGATCTGATCAGGAGCCATTTGCTGAATCAGCGTGAGCGAAGCATAGTCACTGCCAAAATCATCTAGCGCAATTTTGATGCCCATCTTTTGCAGGCTGCGGATCGTGGCGATCGTCTCCTTGAGATTTTGCACAGGAGTCGTGTTGGTAATCTCTAGCACCAGACACTCTGGCTTTACACCCGTTTCTAACAACACTCGCGTAATCGTCTGCTCAAAATTGACGCTTTCCATCTGCTGAAACGACACATTCACCGCCAGTTTTAGCGAATCAGGACGCAACGCTTGCCACTGCACAAAATCGCTACAGGCCTGCATCAACACCCAGTCCCCTAACGCCCCCATCAAATTAGTCGCCTCAGCAAACGGGATAAACTGCGCGGGAAGCAGTCGCCCCTGTTGAGGATGCTGCCAGCGTACCAGCGCTTCGAGACCCACCATGCGATTAGTAACCACATTGATCTGAGGCTGATATTCAAGCTCAAATTCGGCATTGGTCAGGGCCTGTTGAAACGCCTCCACCTCATCAGGCTGTCTGATCGGTAGGGGCGCGATCGCCGTTTCTGACAGAGACATCTCAGCCACCATCTCACCGGGGTGCGACGAAGGAATCTTTTCTCTAACAGGCGCTTGGATTCGCAACAGCGATCGCTTGACCTGCACCAAAATCGTATCGAGCAGATCCTGAAAGGCGCACGATTTGGTCAGGTATGCATCGACTCCCAGCGCCATACTCTGATTGAGCGTGGTCACACTGTAATCAGGGGCTAAAAAGATAACTGGAATCGCCTCCGTGTCTGGGTTTTGCCGCAAAATCTCCAGCACGTTGTAGCCGTTCATGTCGAGCATCCACAGACTACACAGCACCACACTGGGACGCAGGGCGATCGCTTGAGCAATTCCTACGTAGGCTCCAGCAGCCCAGGTTGACTGAAAGCCATTGATCTTTAGTCGGTCAATCAGGTCTGAAGCAAACAGATCATCGTCGTCGATCAGGAGGAGCATAGGAAACTTCGCAAAAAAATAAGTGGGCAGATGGGTGAGTGCAGCGATTTTAAGCGATCGCAAATCGACAGGGCGCTTTGACCGTCAGCACTTGAGCAAAATAGTGGCGGTAGAGCGCACAACTAGGAACCGCTTGCTGACCTTTGAGGGTGATCAGACCTTTGTCTTCTAGCTTGAGGGCAACGATCGCATCCAGCGTCACCGGAGTCTCAGACAGCACCACCCGCCGCATCGCTTCGAGCAAATCTGTATGAGGTTGGAGGCTTGCCAATTGGCGACGCAGATGGCTGGCAAAAATCCCGTCGTGGGCGACTCCTTGTGGGTAGCTCGACCCAACTGCCTGAGTCAGAGAAGGCAACTGAAGCGCTTGCGCCTGGATCGAATGAAGCGACCACTGCACCAGTTGAGGATGACCCCCCACAAAAGCCATTAACGCTCGTGCTGCGTCGGGGGGGCTTTCGTGACCGTAGCGCTGAGCTAAATCTTGAACTTGCTCTTGAGTAAAGCGGGGAAGCTGAAAGGTCAGACTGGCTTCGAGGGGGGCTTGCAGATCGTGAAGTTGGAGGTAGCTCTCTGCCGAGCAGACGATCGTTCGGAGCTTTTTCCAAAGGCGACTGCGCTCATCGCCGTAGTTGGCCAGTTCATACCAGGCGCGCAGCAGACAAAAGAACTGAGTCGCCATGTCGGGGTGACGGTGGAGCACGTCGAGATCGTCGATCGCCAAAATCAATGCATTGTCCACTTCGCTGAGAAGGTAATTTTCAAAGTAGTGGGTGCAGTTATAGCTGGCGCTCATCTGCGGATTCCAGACTTTTTCGACGCGCTGGGGTAGACCTAGGCGATCGGTGACCACCGCACAGAGCCATTGATAAAATCGCTGCGAAGAAAAGACCGTCGCATCCACCAGTCGCAAGCTTAAAATAGCTGTCGTCAATCCTTGAAGTCTTGCCTGATCTAACACTTTGACGACCAGAGAAGTTTTGCCAAACTGCTGAGGCGCTTTGATCTGCAAAAAGGCTCCTGGATAGGTGAGCGCCTCAGAAATTTGCTCTTCTAGGGGAGATCGATAAACATAAAAGTCAGAATTGAGAGGAACCTGCCCCATCAAAGGAATCGTGGGATGATTGGCTGGGCCAGACAGAGAATGGGTGTAGTCCGTAGGGTCGAGCGTCAGCCCAAAGGCTTGAAGATACTGTTCTAGTGTGTAGCGATCGACCGCAATTTTACGCCCTCTTACTCTGGTCAAGGTATTTTGGCTCAGACCTGTCAGTTCGCTGAGTTCTTGAAGCGTGTAGGGATTATACTGCCGCTCTTTGAGGGTCTGCCGCTCTGCTTCTTGCAGTCGCTCCCAACCTCGGTGACTAAGAATCAGTCCTCTTCTGCGCTTTAAACTCATGACGGTTTCTCTTATAAATGTGGTGAATAAATAAGTGAATAGAGCACGTTAGGACTTAGCTCAGTTTCTAGCTGCTCTGCGACAAGTGGGGCGGTTTCACGGCACTTTAGAGGCAGTTTGTCGCACGGAATTGCAGCAGATTTTGAACTAAATTCACCTGCTTAGAGTATGGGCAAAAGATAAGGAACTTATAAGAATCAACAATAAAAAATCTGCAATTTATTCCTCTCAAAAACGCAAATGACTAATCGTTCAAAAGCTTGATTTAGAACTGATGCACTCGGTTGAGCGTCCCCTTGCGGCACCCTGAAGGAACCAGTTTTTTCTTTCTAAATTTCCCTTTAAAGGTCACGAATAATAAGCGCTAAACGAACCGGAGGGATACTTTAAAATCTATACACAAAATATCTCAACCGACAATGAGACAACATTGCCAAGCGGCTTCTAATTAAGTAGCTAATTGAATGGCTAAAACAATAAATTAGGCAGCGATTAAAATACTATCAACATCAATTCAATGAATCCCTCCACTTGACGGCAACTCCGGGAACGACTCTCCAACTTTCCACCCGTGAGGGACTTTAAGCCAAACTGCTGATTTCTGAACTTTGCCAGACTTCTAAACTTTGCCAGACTTCTAAACTTTGCCAGAATGTGACACAAAAAAGCGGACAAGTCGATCGACCCATCCGCTGCAATCAAGTAATGGCAAATAATGGCAAAAACTACATCATGCCCATGCCGCCCATACCGCCCATACCGCCCATACCGCCCATGCCACCCATGCCGCCCATACCGCCCATGCCGCCCATGTCAGGTGCACCCGCCGCAGGTTTTTTCTCAGGCTTCTCGACGACGAGCGCTTCAGTGGTCAAGACCATGCTGGCGATCGAGGCCGCATCTTGTAGAGCAGACCGCACCACCTTAGCGGGGTCAATAATACCAGAAGCAATCAGGTCTTCGTAGGTATTTGTCAAAGCGTTGTAGCCAACGTTAAAGTCTAATCCGCGAACTTTTTCGACGACGACAGAGCCTTCTACGCCAGCGTTGTCTGCAATTTGTTTGAGCGGTGCTTCGAGCGATCGCTTGACGATATCGGCTCCGATCTTTTCGTCACCTGTTAGCGTTTCCTTAAGTTCTTCGATCTTTTGTTCGAGGTGAATCAGGGTTGTACCACCACCGGGAACAATTCCTTCTTGCACCGCTGCTTTGGTGGCATTCAAGGCATCCTCAATGCGTAGTTTGCGGTTTTTGAGTTCTGTTTCGGTTGCGGCACCGACTTTGATCACAGCAACGCCTCCAGAGAGTTTCGCGATCCGTTCTTGCAGTTTCTCGGTATCGTAATCAGAATCAGTTGCAGCTAATTCTTTACGGAGTTGCTCAATGCGTTTTTTAACGTCGTCTGTGTTGGTTGCGTCAGTGACGATCGTGGTGCTGTCTTTCGTAATCGTTACTTTGCGAGCAGTACCCAACATATCGAGCGATACGGAATCCAAACTGAGGCCAATATCTTCAGAAATCAGTTGACCATTGGTGAGAACGGCGATGTCTTGCAGCATTGACTTGCGTCTTTCGCCAAACCCAGGCGCTTTGATCGCCGTTACATTCAATACGCCACGCAAACGGTTGACCACCAGCGTTGCCAGCGCTTCTCCTTCGACATCCTCGGCGATAATCAGGAGCGGTTGACCCGATCGAGCCACCTTTTCTAAAACCGGGATCAGATCTTGAATGGAGCTAATCTTTTTATCACAGAGTAGGATGACAGCGTTTTCAAGTTCGGCAATCAGCCGCTCAACATCGGTGACAAAGTAGGGAGAGAGATAGCCGCGATCGATTTGCATCCCTTCGACTAATTCCATCTCGGTGGCGAGTGACTTGGATTCCTCGACTGAGATCACGCCATCACGACCCACTTTTTCCATTGCTTCGGCAATCATCGCGCCCACTTCTTCATCGTTGCCTGAAGAGACGGTTGCGACTTGAGCGATTTCGTTGTTTTCGACGGGCTTGGCGACGGCTTCGATTTCAACCACAATTTTGGCAATGGCTTTTTCGATACCGCGGCGCAGACTCACCGGATTTGCCCCCGCTGCCACGTTTTTCAGACCTTCTCGAATCATCGCTTGAGCGAGCACGGTTGCGGTCGTGGTGCCATCTCCAGCCAAATCCTTGGTTTTGGAAGCCACTTCGCGAATCAGGGAAGCGCCTGCATTTTCGAGCGGGTCTTCGAGTTCGATTTCTTTGGCGATCGTTACGCCGTCATTCACAATCTGAGGCGTGCCAAATTTCTTTTCTAGCAGGACGTTGCGCCCTTTGGGGCCGAGGGTTACCCTTACGGCATCTGCCAGAGCGTTGACCCCTTGTTCGAGCGACTGTCTAGATTCTTCACCAAAGACAATAATTTTTGCCATATTCTTCTCCCAGTTCTCCACCTAGCAATTTAGCACTCTAAGCGATCGACTGCTAAACGAGATCTGGATCGGAAAACCGAATAGGGCAATTTGTCGCCCAACAAGCATAGAGAATCTATACTCTGGTGAAGCGTACGTCTCCTACAAAAAACTGTGACTCAAGTCGTAAGGGGGGTCATTGCTACAAATTAGTCTTCTCAATTGTCAGGGTAATCGTTGATCAAGAGCGGCGATCGAGATCTTAGAATTCGTATTCCCACTCGCGATCGCGTTCTATAACTTTCCAATTCTCTAAGGCAAACAATCCATATAGGTTTCTACGTCCCAATTGCTGGTTGTGGCTAAGAATCTTTCCCATTCATCACGCTTATACCAGTGGTAGAGAGAATACATTTCTCCTGGCATTGAGGATTTGATCACGTCGTCATCCGCTAAACGATCGAGTGCTTCACCCAGAGACATGGGTAATTTTTTCACTTGCTTTCCGGCTTCCATTGCTTCGTACAAATTTCGCTGCTCAGGCTCACCGGGGTCGAGGTTGCGCTTGATCCCGTCGTCAAAGGCTTTGAGGATTGCCCCCGCCATGAGATAAGGATTGACCATCGAATCGACCGCCCGATATTCAAACCGACCGGGAGCCGACACCCGCAGACCACAGGTACGATTTTGATAGCCCCTAGACGGGTGCCCACAATCCGGTGTCCCACAGCCGACGGTAGGAATTTACCGGAATGGAGGGTTCGGGAACCCTCCATTCCGGTAATAAATGTATTGAATGCCCAGATCTTTGATCTTAGCTTTGACCTGTTTGACTCGTTCTGCGCGATCGTCGTCTGCGACATACTATTCGAGGTCAGTTAGTGCGGCTCTTGTGAGAATTCCAGTCACGGTCGAACCCCCAGAGATACGTTTTGTTTGTTGTTTAACGTGAATTCGATAAATTTCACTACGGTTGTTAATCCAGGCAGCCCCCTAAATCCCCCACGAGTGAGGGACTTTGACTAGAGATTTCGCTTTAAAGTCCCCCAGATTGGGGGGTTGGGGGGCAGAAGTACCAAACAACGAAGTGAAAATTCATCAAGCTGGCGTTGTTTAAAGCTTGTTGTGTCTAGTAAATCCAACTCGTCATAACAGGTTTGTATCTGAGAATACGGTTAGCCTAATTTAACGATTTGTTGAATTTGAAAATGGAAACGGTTTCCAGGGAATCCATTCGGCCCATATGTTTGCCATTGTGCCATCTGCGATCGTCGCGTTCAAGCTTTCATTAATCGCTGTGAGTAATTCAGCATTGCCTTTCGTAACTCCGATCCCAAACGGAACCTGTGTCGAAATGGTGAACGCAAGCCGCAAATTGGGATCTTCGTCGGCGGCCACGACTAACACTAATTCATCGTCGATCAGGGCATCGATTTGGCGCGATCGCACTGCCTCCAACATCTCTGGTAACACTTTGTCGCTACCGGGATAAGGAATCGTCTGAACGCCCGGAAAGGTCGTTGCTAAAGCAATATTAGTGCTGTCTGCCAGTCCGCCGACTTTTAGACCAGCTAGATCGGATTGAGACTGAATGGAACTGTTCGATCGCACCAAAACCGCTTCGTCAAACAATCCGTAAGGCTGGGTGAAATTGACCCATTGTTGACGTTCTGACGTGATGGCTTGATTAAACCAAACTACGTCATATTTTCCAGTTTGCAGGCTAGTATAAAAATCTTTCATTGCTCGATTGTGCCAGACGGGTTTTAAGCCCAATCGTGTGCAGATCAGCCGCGCTAACTCTGGCTCGTAGCCTGCCCGAACGCCACCATTAACATAGCTCATCGGACGCGCATCAAAATCGCTGGCAACAATGTGTAGATAACCAGACATAACCATTGGCAACATCTTAGGTTCCATCCTGACGAATAGAGTGTTGAATTCAGACGCAAATCTCAGGAAACGCTGTCGTTAACGTGAATTCGATGAAGTTTTTTGCTTCGTTGTTCAGCGCTTCTGCCCCCCAAGCTGCCCATTCTGGGGAACTTTTAGATCAGTTTTTTGGTTCAAAGTCCCTCACTCGTGGGAGATTTAGGGGGCTGCCCAGATTAGTCACCGTAGCGAAAGATTTCATCGAATTCACGCTGTCGTTAACGGTTCTTAAATACTAAAAACTTGATCAACTCGTAGCTCAAAATACACTTTTTCAAGCCAGCAAACTTACTATAACAAGTTAATACTTACCTCAAATTATTTAACTTAGCAGGTTTAACTTAGCAAGGGTGAATCATGACTTATCAGCCGATTCAACTGACTGACGTTCAGATTCAACATTTTCAAGAAGATGGGTTTTTGATTGTCGAAAATTTCTTGCCGATCGACTTCTCAAATCGCCCGGTCGATCGCATGGAGCCTTTGTTGCAGGGTCAGTTTGAGACGGGGATTTATCCAGATGAATGGTACTGGCGACCGGGGTTGAGCCTGCCCGATGTGACGCGAGAAATCTGTAACGGTTGGAAATGTGACCTGACGATCGCCAGCCTCGTTCTCTCTGCCGAAATCGGTCGTTTGACGGCCACACTGGCAGGCTGGGAAGGCGCACGTATCGGTCAAGACAGCCTGTGGATGAAGCCGCCTGGAGCCAAAGAAATCGCCATGCATCAGGACGGAGCCTACATGGACAAAAAACGGAGGACGATCGACCTTCCCAGCCGACTATTGCGAAGATGGATTGTTGTCGCGTTCCTATTCAGTGGTTTAGTCGATTGTTTAACCCAAATTCAACAAAATCTTTTGCTGCGGTTGCAAATTTGGGAGAGCAAGCTAAATCTCCCACGAGTGAGGGACTTTGAACCAAAAAACCGATCTAAAAGTTCCCTAGAATGGGCGGCTGGGGCGATCGCTACCTGACTCCAGAAGAAAAAGCAAAACGACTCGCCGAGCGCCTGCGTGAATTGGGCGAAGACCCCGATCAGATTTGAGTGAGCGATCGCAGAGCGATACAATGATGAGGCTTTTTTGATGAAGCTTTATCACCATGTCGGTTGGACAAAAACTCTACGAAGGCAAAGCCAAGATCCTCTACACCACAGAAGATCCAGCCATTCTTTTGACTTATTTTAAAGACGACGCGACGGCATTTAACGCCCAAAAAAAAGGCAGCATCGTCGGCAAAGGAGAAATCAACTGCGCCATTTCTGCCCATCTTTTTAATCTGATGGAATCCAACGGCGTGCCCACACATTTTATCGATCGCCCCAAACCCAATGAAATGCGGGTCAAATCGGTCAAAATCATCCCCTTAGAAGTCGTCGTCAGGAACATTGCAGCCGGGAGTCTCTGTCTACAAACAGGTCTAGAACTAGGCACAATCCTCAAACAACCTTTGGTGGAGTTTTATTACAAAAATGATCAACTGGGTGATCCTCTACTAACTCACGATCGGCTGAAACTGCTTGATCTGGCCACCGATGATCAGGTGGATCAACTAATCAAGATGGCAACGCGGATCAATGACCTGCTTTCAGACTTTTTTCAGCAGTGTGACATTACATTGGTGGACTTTAAGCTAGAGTTTGGCGTTGATGCTGACGAGCAAATCTTATTAGCAGACGAAATCAGCCCTGACACCTGCCGCCTGTGGAACCAAAACGAAACCGACCCCGATCGCCGCGTCATGGACAAAGACCGTTTTCGTCGCGACCTGGGCAACGTGGAGGAAGGCTATCGGCAAGTGTTGGAACGAGTTTTGAGAAGGGATGAAGGATGAAAGGAGCAGTTGAATTCAGATTTAGATCTTGAATGATTTCAGGCTTAACTCTGAATTTAAACTCTTGTTTTTTCATCCCTCATCCCTCCTCGCGAAGCGGAACAAAGTTCTCCTTCATCCCTGCTCCAAGTTGCGGTAAAATTTCACGGTTTGAAGGTTTGTAACCGCTTCTTGATATTGTGAATAGAGTCTGCCCTGTGCAAGACCTGGTGTGAGACGTGCCAAACAACGAGAACAAAATGCGTTTATCTCCCGTTTTGATGGCAGCTTTTGCGGCTGTTACTACTGTCAGTTGGTCAAATTCGGCGCAAGCTAAAACTCCTGGTGCTGTCAGCAAACCAGAAGCAAGTCGCGCTCAAATCGTAGATGCAAACGTCGTCGATGTTTTTAGTGGCACTTCGATCGCACCTACCCCTCGATCGACCTCAGATGTCGTCGTCAAGACCATCAGTGCGCCTGAAACAGCGCTTCCAGAGCCGCTCAAAATTAAGCCTTTCCAGAAGGGGGTTGAGAAAGTTGCTCAAGGGGTCGGCGAAGATCAAGGAACCCCCAATCGGATTCAGATCAACACCTCTCCGACTCCAACGGTTCCTTCGACCAGTCCTCCACCCACGACTCCGGTTCCAGATCAGCCTTCCACACCAGAGAATGCGGCTCCGGGTACTCAGCCCACTACGCCAGAGAACGTGACTCCGGGCACTCAGCCCACCACGCCAGAAAATGCAACTCCCGGCACTCAGCCCACTACGCCAGAGAACGTGACTCCGGGCACTACGCCTCCGATCGCTCCCTTTGGCACGCCCACTCAACCTGCGGCCCCCGGCACTCCCGGCGCTCCACCCACCACGCCTCCCGAATCTGCGGAACCCGAACCCAGAGTACTAGTCGGTGAAGTTGTAGTCACTGGAGCCGAAGGCGCGACCATCACACCAGAACTTCAGGATGAGGTGTATCGAGCCATTCGCACCACACCAGGACGGACGACGACGCGATCGCAGCTTCAAGAAGACATCAATGCCGTCTTTGCCACGGGCTTTTTCTCCAATGTAAGAGCGACACCAGAAGACACGCCTGTTGGCGTAAGAGTCACCTTTGAAGTGCAGCCCAACCCGGTTTTAAAGTCAGTGCAGCTTGAAGGGGCAAAGGTAGTTCCAGCAAATGTGGTCAACGATATTTTTAGCCCTCAGTACGGCACAACGTTGAATCTGCGCCAGCTTCAGACGGGCATTCAGGCGCTCAATAAGTGGTATCAAGACAACGGATTTGTTTTGGCCCAGGTCGTAGACGTTCCTAAAGTCAATCCCGATGGAACGGTGACGCTGCAAATTGCCGAGGGCGTGGTCGAAAACTTGCAGGTGCGATTTATCAACAAGCAGGGCGAAGACAAAGACGCTAAGGGCAACGTGATTCGGGGACGGACTCGTGACTTTATCATCACCCGCGAATTTGAACTCAAACCAGGCGATGTCTTTAACCGCAAAATCGCCGAACAGGATCTACAACGCGCCTTTGGGTTGGGCATTTTTGACGACATCAGACTGTCTCTTAGCCCTGGGCAAGATCCGCGTCAAGTCGTCGTCGTTGTCAACGTGGCCGAAAAAAATACGGGCAACGTCGGACTGGCAGGGGGCTTTAGTTCCGCAAGTGGCTTGTTTGGCAGCGTCAGCTATCAGCAGCAAAACGTGGGCGGCAACAACCAGAAATTTAACGCAGAAGTGCAGATTGGTCAGCGGGATCAACTGTTTGACTTGAGCTTCACCGATCCGTGGATTGCCAACGATCCCTATCGGACTTCCTACACCTTCAGTTTGTTTCGCCGCCAAACGATTTCGCTCGTCTTTGATGGGGGCGACCCAGAAGTTGATTTGCCCAATGGCGATCGTCCTCGCATTCTCCGAACGGGTGGCGGGCTAACTTTCACACGGCCGCTGTCCAAAACGCCCTTTAAGCGATCGGAATGGACGGCTTCTCTCGGTTTGCAATACCAACGGGTTTCTGTGCGCGACCAAGACGGCGAACTCAGCCCCAGAGATGCATTGGGCAATCTGTTAACGTTTGATGACAGTGGCAGAGATGATCTGCTGACAGCAAGACTGGGCTTTGTGCGCGATCGTCGCAACAACTTTTTGACTCCAACCAGTGGCTCGGTTTTGAGCTTTAGCACTGAGCAGTCAGCCCCCCTGGGATCGGGCAGCATCTTCTTCAATAGACTGCGCGCCAACTATAGCTTCTACGTTCCGGTACGGTTTACTCGCCTGACTCCGGGCTGTCGAGACAATCAGCGTCTGAGAATTGGCGAAAAACCTCCGACAGAGGGCTGTCCTCAAGCGTTGGCCTTCAATGTTCAGGGTGGCACGGTTTTGGGCGATTTGCCTCCCTACGAAGCCTTTCCGCTGGGCGGCACCAACTCAGTTCGCGGCTATGACGAGGGCGAAGTGGGTAGTGGTCGCAGCTACATTCAAGCCACCGCAGAATATCGATTCCCCATTTTCTCGATCATCTCAGGCGCTTTGTTTGTGGATGCTGCCAGCGACTTGGGGACAGGCCAAAATGTACCTGGCGACCCCGCAGGTGTGAGAGATAAACCTGGCTTTGGGTTTGGGTATGGCGTGGGTGTTCGGGTGCAGACCGGATTTTTGGGCGCAATTCGGATCGACTTTGGTCTAAACGATCAGGGAGGCAACAACATCCGCTTTGGGTTTGGAGAACGGTTCTAATGGAAGCAAGCCAGTCAGGGGCATCGACACAGATCGGATCAGCAACAGCAACTTTAGCAACGGAAGTGACTCGATCGGGCATCGGTCTGCATACCGGAACCGTGACTCAAGTGCGAATTTTGCCGTCTGACCCAGAAACCGGACGCTATTTTGTGCGAGTCGATCTGCCCCATGCGCCCAAAATTCCCGCTGAGGTTGGAGCAGTTCGGCAAACGCTGCTTTCAACCGAACTGGTGAATGGCGATGTCAGCGTCCGGACGGTCGAACATCTGCTGGCAGCCCTGGCCGGAATGGGCGTTAACAATGCGCGAATTGAGGTCGATGGGCCAGAATTGCCCCTGCTCGATGGGTCGGCTCAAGAATGGGTGGCGGCGATCGTGCAAGCGGGACTCCTTCCCCAACCCAAACGGGTGACAGTTCCGCTTTTAGAACCGATTTATGTGCGTCAGGAAGATGCGTTTGTGGCGGCGATTCCGTCTCCCGAACTGCGCTTTACCTACGGGATTGACTTTGAGTTGGCGGCGATCGGCAACCAGTGGCACAGTTGGAACCCCGCTAAAGAATCGTTTGCCACCGACATTGCCCCCGCCCGGACGTTTGGACTCGCGCATCAGATCGACCACCTCCGCGCCAATGGCTTAATTAAAGGAGGCAGCTTAGAAAATGCTCTAGTCTGCGGGGAAGACGGCTGGATCAATCCCCCCTTGAGATTTTCTAATGAGCCAGTGCGCCATAAGCTTTTAGACTTAATAGGAGACTTGAGCTTGTTGGGTCACTTTCCCACCGCTCACTTTTTGGCTTACAAAGCCAGCCATCGTCTTCATGCTCAACTGGTTCAGCAATTAGTCAAAACTGACCCATAACCACCCTTTTATCCCACAGCTAATATGTCAACGCTGACCGATTCCAATTTAGAAAGTGTCGCTCCTCCGCTAGAAACCCTCGACCACACCCAGCCCGAACCGACTAAAAAAACATTTACGCTAGAAGAAATTCACAGCCTATTGCCGCATCGCTATCCCTTTGCGCTGGTCGATCGCATCATCGATTATGTGCCAGGTAAGCGGGCGATCGGTCTCAAAAATGTCACCTTTAATGAGCCGCACTTTCAAGGACACTTTCCGGGCAGACCGATCATGCCGGGGGTGTTGATTGTCGAAGCAATGGCCCAGGTGGGAGGCGTTGTCTTGACTCAAATGGCTGACACTCAGGAGGGGCTATTTATGTTTGCAGGCATTGATGGTGTGCGCTTTCGGCGGCCCGTCGTGCCGGGGGATCAGTTAGTGATGACGGTGGAACTGTTGTCGGTCAAAGGTCGTCGATTTGGTAAGATGCGCGGTCGGGCTGAGGTCGATGGTCAGTTGGCGTGCGAAGGCGATTTGATGTTTGCATTAGTTTAATAATGAGTTTTGAGTTTTGAGTTTTGAGTTTTAAGTTTTGAGCGATAAGCTCACACACAACTTTGTCAACTCACTGCTCATCCCTCCTCCCTCCTCGCGAAGCGGAACAAAGTTCTCCCTCATCCCTTTTATATGGCGACTCTGATTCATCCGACGGCGGTTATACATCCTGGTGCTGAGATCCATCCCACTGTGCAAATTGGAGCCTACGCTGTCATCGGAGAAAAGGTGAAGGTGGGAGCGGGGAGTATTCTCAGTCACCATGTTGTGTTGGACGGATGGACAGAGATTGGAGAGCGAAATCATCTATTTCCGGGGGCGGTGATTGGCTCTGAGCCTCAAGATCTTAAATATGATGGGTCGCTAAGTCTGGTCAAGATTGGCAATGACAACCACATTCGGGAATTTGTAACCATTCATCGGGCGACTCGTGCGGGTGAAATGACGCAGATTGGCAACGGTAATTTGTTGATGGCGTATACCCATGTGGGACACAACTGCTTCATTGAAGATCAGGTGATCATCTCAAACGCGGTCGCCCTGGCGGGGCACGTTCACATCGAGTCAAAAGCCAGAATTAGCGGGGTGTTGGGGGTGCATCAGTTTGTCCACATTGGCCGACACTCAATGGTTGGGGGCATGAGTCGCATCGATCGTGACGTTCCCCCTTTTATGACGGTCGAGGGCAACCCTTCACGAGTGCGATCGCTCAATCTGATTGGACTGGAGCGATCGGGCTTTGAGCCTGGTCAACTGCAACTGATCAAAAAAGCATTTAGAATTATTTATCGGTCTGGACTGACGCTAGATGCCGCTCTGGAGCAGTTGGATCTGCTGTCTGACAGCCCCCATGTTCAACATTTGCGCCAGTTTATTCGCCTCTCGCTGATGCCCGGAAGAAGAGGGCTGACACCGGGGAGAAAAGCAGGGATGAGGGATGAGGGATGAAAGGTTGGAGATGGGAAAGTCGGGGAGCAGGGGAGCGTCGGAGCCGATTCAAAACTTAAGTGTCAAAACTCATCGGTCGAAGCTGCGAATTTTTATTAGCACCGGGGAAGTTTCTGGTGATTTGCAGGGGGCCTTGTTGATCGAGGCGTTGCAGAAGCGGGCTGAGGCGATCGACCTGGCGTTAGAAATTTTGGCGCTGGGGGGCGATCGTATGGCTGAGGCGGGAGCGACGCTGTTGGGGCATACGAGTACGATCGGGTCGGTTGGCATTCTTGAATCGGTGCCTTATGTGTTGCCGACGCTGCGGGTTCAACGTCAGGCCAAGCAATATCTTCAGCAAAATCCCCCGGATCTGGTCGTCTTGATTGACTACATGGGGCCAAACGTGGCGTTTTGCAGCTACCTGCACAAGAATATGCCAGAGGTGCCCGTCGTCTTTTTTATTGCGCCGCAGGAATGGGTGTGGTCGCTCAATTCGTTCAATACAGATCGCATCATCGAAGCCACTCAAAAAATTCTGGCAATTTTTCCCGCAGAGGCGGACTATTATCGGCGTAAAGGCGGTCAGGTTTCGCTCGTCGGTCATCCTCTAGTGGATCGCGTGCAGGCGGCTCCCAGTCGAGACAGTGCGCGATCGGCGTTGGGCATTCCGTCAGATCAAACGGCGATCGTTCTCTTACCTGCGTCTCGTCAACAAGAGTTGAAATATTTGATGCCTGTGATGTTTGAGGCGGCGAGACAGATTCAAACTCAGCGATCGGATGTGCATTTCTGGATTCCGTTAGCGCTAGAGAAATATCGAGCGGCGATCGTTCAAGCCATCCAGACATACGGACTTCGCGCCACGCTGTTAGAAAGTAACAAAGGACAGACGACCTTGCAGGCGATCGCCGCCGCCGATCTGGCCATTACCAAATCAGGAACCGTCAACCTCGAAATGGCGTTGCTCAACGTGCCGCAGGTGGTGATTTATCGCGTCAATCCGATCACTGCCTGGATTGCTCAATACGTTCTCAAAGTTTCGATTCCCTTTATGTCACCGCCCAATCTCGTTGAGATGAAACCCGTCGTTCCCGAATTTTTGCAACATCACGCCACGGTTGAGAATATTGTCCAAACCTCGATCGACTTACTCAAGCCAGAAAACCGCCAGAAGATGCTTACTGCCTATCAAGAAATGCAGACCGCGATCGGTCAAGCAGGCGTGTGCGATCGCGCAGCAGACGAAATTCTAAAACTGGTGGTCTAACAGGACGTGAATTCGATGAAATCTTTCGCTGCGGTTGTGAATCCAGGCAGCCCCCTAAATCCCCCACGAGTGAGGGACTTTGAACCCAAGATCTTGTCTGAAAGTCCCCCAATTTTGGGGGGTTGGGGGGCAGAAGCGCTGAAGAACGAAGCAAAAAACCCTCATCGAATTCACGTTAACAGGACACCAATCTGATGAAGTTCTTCGCTTCGATGGTTGCATTTTCTGCCCCCCAAGCTGCCAATTCTGGGGGACTTTCAGACAAGAGAGACGGAATTTTTCATCCCTCTCGCGAAGCGTATTACCCCCAAAGGGGGAACAGATCATCGAAGACAACCCCTCATCCCTCCTTCGTCACTCCTCCACATAGCGATCGAGATCGCGCACTTGAGGATCAGGAAACTTCGTCAAAACGCGCCACAAAACGGTGTAACTACCATCCGATCGCCGACTCACCGGACGAAAGGCAAACAGCACATCACTGCTAGGCATCGTCAGAAGATCCTTGAGTCTCCGTCGCTCAGTGGGTAAGAGCGTGCGTCCCGAAGTGATGAGTTCGGGGACTTTGTATTGAATCGATCGCACCAGATAAGTTCGATTGGTGGCAGCAGGCGCTTGCGTCAGGAGCGGTTCGCTTAAGTTAAAGGCGGCGACCTTTCCGGTGATAAAGCGGCGGCGATCGACCTGAACGGCTTCTAACTCAGAGGGCGGACGATAGGTGTAAAAAAAACGCAGCATTTCGGGAATCGCACTAAGTTTCTCAAATGGAGTTGCGGTCAAAGACTCGATCGCCACATCTCCCAAATCGGTCATAAACCCATAATCTAAATCCGCCTGAATTAGCTGAAACAAATCACCCTCAACCCGCACCGCCAACCGGGGCGACAAGCCCTCTCGCTGGATCAACGTCGCCAACGGAAAGCGCTCTAATGCAGTAGGAAGCAGCCGATTTTGAGTATTAGAAGCGGTGCGGTAGACCTCAGTTGGCAACAAACGAGCAATTCCAGTCTCAGGTTGAGCGAGAAAGCTGGCGAAAGGCTTCGACTCAGACGGATAGAGATCGTAGGGATTGCGATCGCTCTGCGACAGCGGCACCGGAATCATAAATCGAGCCTCAGTCGGAAAAACGGACTGCACCTCAACTAACCGCTGTCGGCTTGACTGCAAAACAGACACAATATCGTCAGGAGGCACAACCGCCGGGATCATAGAGGGAGTCTGATTCGCGATCGCAGTTTTGGCAATTTTGCCGACGATCGCAGGTTCAGCAATGGGCAGCTTTGGGTCAGACGGCGCGCTCAAACTCACCTGTCGAGTCGAACCCTGCGCGAATGCCCGCTGGTCTAGTCTGGCTCTCAAAGGATTCAACGCTTGGGTCGAGGCATAGAGCGCACAGTAGACTTGAGCTTCTTCGGGGCTGGCGGCATCGGTTCCAGCGATTTGACCATTGGTGCCAGCGGGCGGCGCACACATCACATTCGGTTCAGGAAAATTACTTTTGAGAAAGCGATCGACGGCTGAGGTGTAGAGAAAGATCTGCCCCCGGACGGCTCGAATGCGATTGGCATCAGGACTCACCAAAGCTTGCTCAATGCGATTTAGCAAAAACACCTGATCTTGAGCCAATTTTTGAGCCTGTATCCAATAGCTGCGGGAGGGGTCATCAACGGTCTGAGTGGTACTTGCGGCAGCAGTTTGTTTGTAAAGCAAATTAAAGCAAGAGGCTACTAACACCAGCACAAAAAATCGACGCATATCAGGAACCCTCTTGCTACAGTCAAAACGCTGCAGTTATTTTCTCACTTCAGAGAAATTGCGGAACCACTTCTGAAAGTTTACTATTCAAGGCAATCATTGGAGTTAAGCTGGTTTAGTTGACCTGACAATCTTGTTGATTTCTTCACAACTTTATGAGTACCCAAACCTGTCCGGTGTGCGGAGTTAAGATCCTGCAAATCATTGGGGGCGATCGCGTCATCTTTTCGGCGGGAACCCCTGGCACCAGAGCAACTTTGTGGGCGAGAGTTTGTCAATATAATCAAAAGCCCGGCTGTATTAATCAAAATAAGGACGCGATCGGAGAAATCAAATCCAGCGATCGCTATCAATCTGATCAGTAACTTCTCTTAACAGTGCTCTACCTCAAAAAGGCGATTTAGTCCGACTCATGTATACGTATGCGTTCTTTAAGACTCCTGCACTGTCCTTGAATGTACTTCCTGGGATTGAGGGAGAGGTGCAAGTGGTGAATCGGGGTGAACTGTCTGCCTTAATAGAGCCAGATTTGGATCTCGAAGCGGTGCAAAGAGATGATAATCAGTTAGTCCAGGCGGTGTTGACCCACGATCGGATGATCTGCGAATTGTTTTGGCAGACGACGATTTTGCCGTTGCGGTTTGGTACATTTTTTGTCTCGCTAGACAGCTTGTTAGATCATTTAGAATCCAATCAAGCGACTTATCTAGCCAAGCTCTCTCAACTCGAAGGCAAAGCAGAATATCGGCTCAAAATCACACCTTTAGAGTCACCAGAAGATCCCCTTCCCCCGGACTTGAAGGGCAAACAGTATTTTCTCGCCAAAAAAGAGCAGTACGCAACTCAGCAGGCGCTAAAAAATCAGCAAATGTCCGAACTGCAAATTCTGATGTCGGCAATCGCTCAGTTCTATCCCGATCGCATTCTCACCGAAGCCAAAGCTGGAGTCGAGAAGCTGTATCTACTCGCCGATCGCCAGCAGGAAGCGACTTTGTACGATCGTCTACAAACCTGGCAAAACGAGTGTTCTCACTGGGAATTAATGCTAGGCGAAGCGCTGCCTCCGTACCATTTTGTTTAGGCTAACCCGCCAGCGTGATCACGACACTCAAAATAATCAAGCCAATCAGCACAATCCAAACTAAGTTACGACGAAACCAGGCTTTGCTGAGAAACTCGCCGCCATATTTGACAGGCTGACTTACAGGAGCCGCAATGTCCTGATACAACGTGCATTCTCGCGCATCGGGTCGCTTGGGAAATGTACAAGAATCATCCGCGTCGTAAACACAGGTTTTGCACAATGGTTCGATTCCCGTCGATCGATACAGCGGAATACCGGGATGGCCGTGAGCTTTGAGCGTCGTGCGGCAGTAGGGGCAAGCGATCGCTTTCGCATCAACGGGCTGGTGACAACGAGGACAGTCTGGCATGGGATAGAAGTGAGGAGTGAGGAGGAAAATCCTAATTTATTGTTAGCTGACTTCGGTTACAGATGGCCGTAGTTTAGAGGTGGTCGGTGAAAAGTTCAGCATTAGGGTGTACTTTGTTTGAAAGCTGAGTCCACCTCATAAACAAACCAATGGATGAAGTCGTTCTTGTCGAGTACGATCCACGCTGGTCACTCATGTTTGAAGAGGAAGCAGCGCGAGTTGCCAGCGTTTTGAGTAGAGATCTTGTCGTTCGCATTGACCATATTGGCAGCACGGCAGTACCAGGATTGGTCGCGAAGCCAATTATTGATTTGTTAGTGAGCGTTCAGTCTCTCGTTGCAGCACGGCAATCAGCGGTTTCTCCATTAGAAAAGTTGGGCTACTCCTATTGGTTCGACAATCCTGATCCTCAACGAATGTTTTTTGTCAAAGGTTTACCGCCCAACAGTCCACGTACTCATCATATCCACATTGTTGAATCGGGTAGTATATTGCTGGAACGCTTGCTCTTTCGAGATTATCTCCGAGAACATCCAGACGAAGCATTACGGTATGCCCAATTAAAGCACTGTCTTGCTGAACAGTTCCCAACTGACCGAGAAGCTTACACGAGTGGTAAAACAGAGTATGTACAGTCCGTAATGAAGAAAGTGCGACAAGAGCCAGCTAGTTGAGCGTGATTCAAAGACTTGGCAGTTGCGGATTTAAGAACGCGCTGGAGAGATATTGGGTGGAATTAGTCTGAGCGGCCCAAGAATTTTCTCACTTGATATTCGCTTTCTTGAGTAAAGGGGAAGGATTGACCCATCGCTGCGGTAAATTGGCGATCGGTTTCTACCAGTTCCTCAGTTGGAATTGATTTCCAGGCATCGTGGTCGGCCCAATGAATCACCATCACAATCTCGGTCGCGTCGTTGGGATTGATCCAGACTTCTTTACCGACAAATCCAGGATACTTTGAGAGAATAGGTGTCCAAATTTCAGTGTCTTTTTGGATGTACTGCTCTCGCAACTCTGGGGGCACGTTTACCTTTAGCCACTCGATCACCACGATTGAATCACTCACAGCGACAACGATTTAGACGTTAGCAGAGAAATCTACAAAAATCTGGAATTTCTTCCATTAGGAATAGGGCTAGACAGGGTAAAGTCAGAGTCGATCGAGGGACGGTAAACCCCTCTCTCCGACCTTCGTCCGATTTGACAAAATAAGAAAGTAGGCCAAAAAGCCTGGACTGTCAAAACCGCTTCAGCGTCCGACATAGGAATGCAAATATGGATAACAATTGGTTGACACAAATACTGATGATTGGGGTGGGCACGACTTCTCTGGTTGCCGAAAAGCTAAAAGAAGTGAGCGATGAATGGGTGAGAGACGGCAAACTCAACCCCGAACAGGCCAAAGGCTTTGTCGATGATTTGATGGCCCAACTCAAGCAGGGCAACTTTGAGGCGCAAATGCAGCGTCAGATGAAAAACGTTTTGCAAGATCTGGGTGTCCCCCGTCAGGCTGAAATGGACGAACTGCGCGGACGACTCGATCGCTTAGAACGTCAAATTCGAGATTTGGAAAACAAGCTCTGGAAATAGGGATGTGAGAAAATAAACGAGACACATTTCAGGAGGTCTGGTTTTGAAAGAGATTTTAATCAGCTTCGGGGTCATGGTGGCTTGCTGCGTCGTTTTGGTGGTGGCACAGGTTACCAATCGCACGACGGCGATCGCGGGCACCTTGCCGACCACAACTCAACCCACCGATGAACAGCCCGTTTTGGTCGCTGAAACTCCTAAGCCGATGGCGGCCCCCGTAACCCAACCGGAGACAAAAAAAATGGTGAAGACTGAATCAGGGCTGCAATATGTGGACGAAGTGGAAGGCACAGGGGCGGCTCCCCAACCTGGACAGACGGTGACCGTTCACTATACGGGGACGCTGACCGATGGCACCAAGTTTGATAGTTCTCGCGATCGTGGCGAACCGTTCAAGTTCAAAATTGGCGTGGGTCAGGTGATCAAGGGTTGGGATGAAGGGGTTGGCACGATGAAGGTGGGCGGCCGTCGTCAGTTGACGATTCCTCCAGATTTGGGCTACGGCACTCGCGGCATTGGCCCGATTCCGCCTAATTCAACTCTATTGTTTGATGTGGAATTGCTGAAGGTCGGTTAATAAACTGAAAAGTAATCTGAGTCCGTGGTCGGGAACGATCGCGGATTTTTTATGACCTTCTGAGATCCTTTAAGATCAAGCAGTGGTCTGCACCGTTTTTCTGTATCGCTTTTTATGTCTCAGTCGCTCAACCTGATCAGCGAAAGTCGATGTTTTGAGGGAACGATCGCGTTCTATTCTCACCATTCGACGACCTGCAATAGTCTCATGAAGTTCTCGGTCTATCAGCCTCCTCAAGCTGCGTTGGCTCCCGTTCCAGTTCTCTATTTTCTCTCTGGTCTGACCTGTAGCGAAGAAAATTTTATGGTCAAATCGGGGGCACAGCGCTTGGCGGCTCAAGTTGGGTTGATGCTTGTCGCTCCGGATACGAGTCCGCGCAATACGGGCACGCCTGGGGAAGATGACGATTGGGATTTTGGGACGGGTGCAGGATTTTATGTGGATGCGATCGTCGCTCCCTGGAATGCTCACTATCAGATGTATCGCTATGTCACTCAAGAATTACCGACGTTGATCGAGCAGAATTTCCCCGTTCTTCCTGATAAGCAGGGGATCTTTGGGCATTCGATGGGCGGTCATGGGGCATTGGTGGCAGCATTGCGAAACCCCGATCGCTACCAATCGGTTTCGGCATTTGCTCCGATCGTCACTCCCATTCAGTCTCCGTGGGGACAAAAAGCGTTTAGCCGTTATTTGGGAATGAATCAAGCCGATTGGCAAGCGTATGATGCGAGTGAGTTGGTTCGGGTTGGAAGGCGCGATCGCTTGATTCTCATTGACCAGGGAACCAGTGATTCTTTTCTCAACACGCAGCTATTCCCTCAGGCGTTTGAAAAAATTTGTGCTGAGGTTGGTCAGCCGCTCACCCTGCGAATGCAATCTGGGTACGATCACAGTTACTACTTCATTGCAACTTTTGTTGAAGATCACATTCGTCACCATGCAAAGTTTTTGTGCTCTTAAGCGTTTAACTAAGTACTTTCGGTAGCGTTCTAAATTCAATAAACTCGATGATTGCTAACTTCTCGCCTCACCAAGCTCTGATCGAACAGATTGATCTGATGATTCGGGCCCGCTATCCGTTGCTCTACATTGTTGCTGTCGAAGAAGAACCCGTTGAAGCCGTTTTGCAGCAAGTTGCGACTCAATCTCAGCCCCATCGCCTCGTTCTTTTATGGGATATCGTGCGGGGTTGGAGCGACAACGGGGCCGACAAAGGAACGGTAATGGCAGCGCTCAGTCGCATTGGTAAAACTGCCTCAGAAGACAACACAATCTACGTGCTGCGCGACTTACATCCGATTCTCAAAGCCTCAACCAGCGATAAAAATGCGCCCGTCGTGCGCGAACTCAAGAATCTGATGCGAGAACTCAAGCGCAGCCGAAGCACGATCGTTCTCCTCAGTCCCACGTTAGAACTGCCTGCCGAGCTTGCTGAACAGGTGACGGTGATTGACTTTCCCTTTCCGATCGCTGCTGAGATCGATCATCTAATTGCCAAGTTGGTGGCCCCCGAAAAACTCAAACTGACGGGACTGGCACGAGAACAACTAGTCAAAGCTTGTCAGGGATTGAGCCGATCGCGAATTCAGCAAGTTTTGGCCAAAGCGATCGCCGCCAAACAACAGGTGAATGAATCCGACATCGCAGGCGTATTAGATGCCAAAAAACAAGCCATTCGCCAAACGGGAATTCTGGAATTTTTTACCCCACAAGACTCGCTCAAAAGTGTGGGCGGATTGGACAATCTCAAACAGTGGGTGAGAATGCGTCAGGATGTGTTTACCGAAGAAGCGCGTCGCTATGGCATTCCCAATCCCAAAGGTGTCCTGCTGGTGGGCATTCAGGGCACGGGAAAATCACTCTCGGCAAAAACGATCGCCCACGAATGGCGGCTTCCTTTGGTGCGGTTGGACAGCGGCCGACTGTTTGGCGGAATGGTTGGTGAAAGTGAAAGTCGAGTCAGGCAGATGATTCAGTTAGTGGAAGCGATCGCTCCCTGCGTGTTGTGGATTGACGAAATCGATAAGGCGTTTGGCAATATCACCAGTGGCCGAGATGGCGATTCGGGGACAAGTCGGCGCGTGTTTGGCAGTCTGATTACGTGGATGCAGGAAAAAACGAGTCCGGTCTTCATTGTGGCAACGGCGAATAATGTCCAGATTTTGCCTGCCGAACTGATGCGAAAAGGGCGATTTGACGAAGTGTTTTTCTTAAATTTGCCAACTCAAGCAGAACGTCAAGAAATCTTCAAAGTACATCTACAACGGTTGCGCCCCAATCGCTTGAGAGAATTTGACTTAGAAAAATTAGCCTGGACATCTCGAAATTTTAGCGGTGCCGAAATCGAACAGGTGATCATTGATGGAATGCACCGGGCCTTCGGAAAAAGTTGCACGGGAGAACGCCAAGATTTCACGACGATCGACATTCTAGACGCAATTCAAGAAACCGTTCCGTTAGCCTCAATCTCCAACGAACAGATAGAATCGCTACAACGCTGGGCAGAACAGGCAGGCGCAAGAAGTGCATCAGTTTGAGGTCTAAAGTTTAATCAGATTAGATACCAGGAGATTTATGTCACACTTCACATCGATTAGAACGCAAATCAAAAATCTGGATGCCTTAAAAAAAGCGCTGTCTGATCTGGGATTCAAACAGGTTGAGATTCACAACACGGCTAGAAATCTGTATGGCTATCAGGGAGACGTGCGATCGCAAACCGCAGAAGTAATCATTCGTCGTCAGTTTATTGGAGCGCTGAGTAACGATATTGGCTTCAAACAGCAGGCTGACGGAACCTATGAAGCGGTGATTTCTGAATACGATCGCAAACACTATTCTCAACAATGGCTCAATCACTTAATGCAACGCTACGGTTATCACACCTTGATCAGTAGTGCATCGGAACAGGGATTTGCGATCGAAGAACAGGAAACCCTGGAAGACGGTACGATCCGCGTCGTCGTTGCTAAATGGAATGGCTGAGTAGGAGGGATGAGGGATGAAAACAATTAGTTTACTTATACTTCAAAGTCCCCCAGAATGGAGGTTTGGGGTAGAAGCGCTCAATACCACAGCGAAAAATCTCCTCAAACTCAAAGTGAGATCCCCAACCTCTCATCAAAGTCAGGGATCTCGCAGGCTTATGTTTTTGGAAGCTTATTTTTTAAAGGAAGCGGACTCCTGTAAAACTCACTTCCCTCAGTCCTAGCTGGCCACGTACTCGCGCACACTGGCCTTGCGACGACGCAGATTATCTAACGCTTGGCGCTCAAGCTGCCGAACGCGCTCACGGCTTAGATTCAACCGCTCACCGACCTTGGCTAGAGAAAGCTCGTGACCATCCGCCAACCCATACCGCAGATTGAGAACTTCTCGCTGCTGAGGAGTCAACTCTGTCATTAGATTCTCTAGATCGTGACGCAGAAATTCTTGCGCCAGATACGTCTCCGGAGAAGGGCCGTCGTCTTCGAGCAGATCTTGTAGCTCGGTGTCTTGATTGTCGCCCACGCGCAGATCGAGTGAGACAGGCTGACGAGACATCAACAAAAACTCACGAATCTGCTCTGGCTCTAGCTCAAGCTTTTTGGCAATCTCACCTGCCGTCGCACTCCGACCCAGTTCTTGAGCCAGTTCGCGCTGGACTTTCTTGATCTTGTTGAGCTTCTCAGTGATGTGAATCGGTAGACGAATCGTGCGGGCTTGTTGAGCGATCGCTCTCGTAATCGCCTGACGAATCCACCAGTAAGCGTAGGTCGAGAACTTGTAGCCGCGAGTCGGATCAAACTTCTCAACGCCGCGCTCTAAACCGAGAGAACCTTCCTGAATTAGATCTAGAAACTCAAGGTTGCGCTTTTGGTACTTTTTGGCGATCGACACCACGAGGCGCAGGTTGGCTTCGATCATCTTTTGCTTGGCACGACGACCGCGCTGGAAAATGCCATTGAGTTCTGGTTCGCTAATCGAAACATGCTCGGCAAACTCTTCTGAGGTCGGTTCGTGATCCAACGTCTTGGCAAGGGCTTCTTTCTTTTCTTGCAGCGCCATCATCTGCTGCACCTGCTTGCCATAAACAATTTCTTGCTCGTGGGTCAGCATCGGTACGCGACCAATCTCGTGCAAGTAAGTCCGAACCATATCTGCCGAAAAGGTGGACTTAGTAGTCTTTGATTTGGAATTGGCAGTGGCCATGGTTGCAGTGAACTCCGTAAACGAAAATCTGTGGGGCGATCTGAAATCTGTGGCGGACAAGCTTAACCATGCAGGTTAGCGAGGAGAAAGGTAGAGGTCATCTCTCCATGTAAAGAGGTCGAGAGACGGAACTTAAAAGCTACAAGGGTGAATGAGGATGTGGAGAAAGCTCAAACTCTGGATTCAACTGACCTAAAAAATGTAACGATCGCAGGTAAAGCTATATGTCGAAGTCAGTATGAGTTCATCTTTTATATAGTATTACAAATTTTAGCTGGAGTAAAGGGGAATGAATTCACCCGACAGGATGAACCTGGAAACAATTTTCTAGCGATGAAACTAGACGAATTTGCAGTCAACAAACTGGACTTGGCGCTGAACGAGTGAGAAATTGGAGGGGAGGAACTGGACATTGGTGACTCTCTCTATAATGCCGTAGCAATCCATTCTTGAATAGTCTCGCCACATGAGGAAAACCGAACCTTTTCTTTGATAACTTGGAGGGGTAGCCGAACAAATATGAAAAGATAATGAAATGAGCCTGAGTCCTTGTGATCTCTAGCTTTGAGCGATTTTGTTAGGATGCGAAAGGTATCATTGAGGGGTTGAGTAAATTGGTTAAATAATTCTGCTATTTTCTACTAATACAGCAACAATATGACATGAGTATGTCACCAACCGATTTGGTCAGTTTGGTTGAGAAGTTTTAAGCTAAAAAAGCTGTAGAATCCTGTACTTTCAACGGATCAGACTGATTTTGACCTGACGAACAATCAACGGGCGATCGTACTTCAGAGCAACCCACCGCGGCTAGTGACGATCGTCATGAATCTCAAAGTTGTAACCAAAACGTACTACAAGATTTAACGTCAGTTCGATGAGAGTGACTCGCTTCGTTTCAATCGGCTTCAGCCCCCTAAATCCCCCACAAGTGAGGGACTTTGAACGAGAAATATTGTCTCAAAGTCCCCCAAAATTGGGGGGTTGGGGGGCAGAAGTGCTGAATAACGAAGTGAGAAAACTCCATCGAATTCACGTGATTTAGAATCCCAGATCAGCTTTAGCCGCTTCGGCCGCTTTAAACAGGGGGACATCGGGCATTTCTTCCCATGCAGTGTCGCCTACGGCGGCGTAGAAGGCATCGTCATAGGGACGGGTACGAATCACGACAGGCATCGGGACGGCATGACCGAGAATCAGCGCTTGCTGTTTGGAGTCGAGTTTGGCTAAAACCGATCGCAGACTTTGCCCACCCGAAACTCCGGTAAAAATTGCGTCGATGTCTTTTTCGTCATTCAGTAGGGCGGTGATGCGGGTGCCGATTTGAGACATGACTTCGTTATCGATGCCAGAGGGCCGCTGATCGACGACCAAAAGCGTGACGAAATATTTCCGCATTTCACGGGCGATCGTGCCAAAAATCGTCTGTCCCACCGTAGCGGGGTCGAGAAATCGGTGCGCTTCTTCGATGGTGACGACGAGTTGACGAGGGCGATCGCTGACGTTCTTGGTTTGCAAAAATTTCTCAGCTTTGCGAACGTAAGCCTGGTGAATCCGTCGAGCAATAATGTTGGTCGCCAGCATATAAGAGAGCAAATTGGACTGGGAACCAAATTCCACAACGACATGCTGACCGCTTTCGAGACATTCCAGCACTTGATCGACGTAGTTATGGGGGCAGCTATTGCGAATATATTTCAGGTCATCCAATCGCGTCAGTTTGCGCTGGAGTGCCATGATCGACGATTTGCTGCCCATCTTGGTTTCACAAAATTCTTGAATCTCACCGTTGCTCATGGTCAAAAGGCGATTGATCCAGGCTTTGCCAAACTCGTTTCTCAGAATCACAGCATTTTCTAGACTGGCTTCTGAAAGGTTCAGTTCTCCCCGCACCAGCATCAGATCTTCGACTTCTAGCTGGTCATAGCCGATGTAGAGTTCTTGAGCATCTTTGACCCCGCGCCGCTTGGTCGAATCGGGATCAAGGGTAAACATTTTCACCTGTCCCGGAAAGAGTTGTCGCAGTCCTTTGACCGTACTGAACTGTTTGCCTTCGCGAGTCGCCTCCCAGCCGTATTCTGAGTGCATGTCAAAAATCAGATTCACCGCTGCCTGTTTACGAATGATTCCCGACAAAAGCAGCCGAGTTAGAAACGATTTCCCGGTGCCAGACTTGCCAAAAACGCCGTTGCTGCGTTCGACAAAGCGATCGAGATCCAGACAAATCGGCACATCCATATCGATCGGCATTCCGATGGCAAAATTTCGCCGCGTCGGGTCGTCTTCCCACCCAAACACCGCCCGAAAATCTCGCTCACTGGCATCAAACACCTGACTAAAGTGACTGGGAATCGTCTTCACCGGAAGCAATTCGATATCTGCGCTGGAATTCGCTTCATAAGAGGCAAGTTTTGAGTCTTGAGTTTTGCGCTTTGAGGTTGCTTTCTTCGGCTCTCCTTCAGTTGGAGTAAACATCAACATGGGGGTGAGGTCGATCGTTCCATACGTGCCACTTCCAGCGAGAACTTCTTGCAAAAATGTGTTGCTCGGATCGGGGGGATTGGCGACAATGCGAGGGCTAGAAGTGCCTAACGAAACGTCGGTGAGCATACAGAAAAAGCGCGATCGCACCCCTTGCACCACCAAAAATTTGCCCACGCGCATCTCTTCAACCGACACGTCAGCATGGAGGCGCACTTCTAGCCCCTGACTCAAAGAACCCTGAATCACGGAGCCTAATGGTTTTTCTGGAATCATGCGAGTCACCGATCGACCTTCTGCCTGATCGTACCGCGATTCGTGTGAGTCAATACAAGCGTTCTATAGTTTAGAGGATGTATTGCTGTAGGCGGTAAACGATCGTCGCGCAAAAGCGACCGTATTTTCCTTTTTCGTCCAATTCTTCGTAGGACTGAATTAACTTTTGGGCTTCGTCGGGGGTCAGTCCGTCGGGAGGTTCGATCGCCTCGATAACTCTGGCTCTGGCTCTTCTCAAACTGCTGTAATCAAGACCCAACTGTTGAATAGTTTCTTGAGCAGCAGGCTGCATCGAAGCAATGTCGGATGTCAAAATCTGTCCATCTTTGGTGTATCTGAAGTAGTCAGCACAATTTTCGATGAGTGGTGAAATGGTGAGATTTTGGTCGTACCAGGCTCCTTTCTTTTGTCCACAGTGTTCTTGGGCTGGTTGACTGCCTGACTGAGAAGCTTCGTCTTCAGGGTATCCAGGACAAGAGGCTAGAAAATTGGTGTATTCCAGGGCAAGCTCTGGATAGTGTGTTCGAGGTTGAAAATGCTCAATGTGGCTGCTTTGGCGATCGATGCGTCTGCCGCAATAACAGCAAATGTAGCCTTGTTCGATCAGCAATGCCTCATGAGTTTCTGGTTTTTCTGGAGCTTGAAAGTTAGCCTCCCAGTCAGGTTTCCAATTTTCGTTTGCTTGTTTTTTCCAATTTGTGAAGTTTTGCGGCTCCTGATTTTTTTTGATGTACTTCATCGTCCCAAAACTTCTTTCCGTCGAATCAAAACTTCTGCTTTTGCAAACTCTGGCTCGTCGTATTTGACTAAATCCTCAAGCTCTTGCTGGAGTTTTTTTGCTTCCTCTAAATTACTATCTTCAATCAGTCGAAATAGTTTGCGAAGTTTGTCTTGAAATTCTGGCGATCGCTCCGACACATCCATCACATCCTCAAGGATTTGGTTGCTATCTCTTCCGTAGGTTTGTAGAGATTCAGCAATGATTCCTTCAGGAGTTGATTTGAGTTGATAAACCTTACCTTTGACTTCTCCTAATACTTGAGGCGAATGAGTCGTGACGATGAATTGGCAGTTTGGAAAGGTTCTAGTGAGCGCAGGAATGATCTCACGCTGCCACTTTGGATGAAGATGAAGTTCGATTTCGTCGATTAGGACAACGCCTTCACCTTGAAGCGGATCGGGTAAGCCAGGGTTGGCGATCGCCAGTCTCCGCGCCAGATCTCCCAACATCGCTAACAAACATTTCTCACCATCTGAAAGCTGATTAATAATCAATTCTTGACCCTGTTTTTGAACGGTCATTCTGAGGGGAGACCTTTTGATTCTTAAGTTAGATAATGCAGGCTGGAATGCAACAATACTTCTTCTTACTGTCGTCAACTGGTTATCTCGGTAGCTCGACTCTTGTGTTCTTAATTCGTTTTCCAGGTCTTCTTGATGTCTAAACCACTGGAAGAAAGCTTTGAAATCGATTCCTCTACCCAGTGCATCACTGTGGGCAGCAATTGGATCTGACGAATAATTTTCTGATAAAGATAACGGTACGTCAAGGACGGTTCGGTTTACAGGATAATAGACAACCAAAGGTAATCTAGCCCTCCCACCTGCTTTTACTTGGTTGTGCAATTCATCTACAATTGCTTGTGAAGCTAATTCCCTGTTTATTGCCAACTCGCGCAGTTTAGCTTTCACATCATCTGGAGCGATTATAAAATTAAAATTTTGAGTGGTATCAGCGCTTTGGACTTTTAGTTGCTCACCTATTTCTTCTAATATGTTACGGCTAAGTTCTAATAGTTGCTCTTCATTATGATTGCTATCAAGTGACCATTTTGTTATCTTTGCATTGAGTGAAACAGTGATGTCAACGTGAGTTTCTTCTTGACCACTCATAATGTCTTCACGTTTAAGTGAACGTTGTGAAGAACGCTGAAGATTTTGAGAATTCACCAGAGACTGAACTCTCTCAATTGGTTGGGCCAACAAAGTAGCTAGGCATTCAAGAATGCTGGATTTCCCAACGCCGTTGTTGCCAATTAATACATTAATTTGGGAGTCAAAATTTAGGGTTAGATTGTCGATGCCACGGAACGATCGCAGGGTCAAACTTTTGACTTTCATACTTCTCCAAGTGGGACAGACAACTTGCCCATCCCACAAACTTACCAGATCACTTAATCGATGTTGATCGAAGTCGGAGCCGCACCCGCAGGAGCCGCCGCAAACGGAGAAGCCTTGCGGAAATCAGCATAGAGCTTGTCACGCCACGCAAAAAACGGCTCAAACGTCCCAATATCCGCAATCCCCGAAACACCCTGACCCTTGAGCGACTCCGGAATCGTCAAATACGGGCCAGTCGGAAACTTGAGATACATCGACAACCCAGCCACCGCAAAATCAGCCAGCGTCGGCGTGTCTCCTTGTAGATAAGGCTGTTCCATCAAGATAAAGCACAGAGCCGTTAGATCCCGCTTGAGCGCTTCTTTAGCTGACTTAACCGCATCGGGGCCCATGCCCACACCCAACCCCAACACACTCAAAAACTCACCCGGAATCGCCCCCACTACATTCTTGACCACATCCGGGACAGAATTGGGCAACAACGCCGTCCGAAAGGTCTGATTGGTGCTGAGAGACCCCACGAGCGCTTTACGAGCATTGAGACCGATCGACTCATCTGCCCACTGCTCCATCAGCAAGCACAAGCCTTTTTGTTTGGGATCAGCCGGAATAATTGGCTTTTCGGGATATTTTTTGTCGAGATAGTCAGCGATCGCCGTTGAGTCTGCAATGACTTCGCTACCGTCTTTCAAAACCGGAACTTGACGCTGCCCCGACAGTTGGAAAAGCTCAATTTGTCCAACTCCTGGGGTCACTTCGATCTTGCGGTACTCTAAGCCCTTGTAGTCCAAGATTAGCCGCACTTTTTCGGCATAGTGGGACATCTCAAATTGGTATAACTCCAGCATAGTCAGCCTCCAAATTTTGGGTTGAGAGTATCACCGTTTATCTATATGTGCAGAAGACAATGTGATCCGTCTGCAAGAAGAATATACCTTAACGCTACGGATCAGAAGATTACATTGAGCCTAAGAGCGAATTTTTTAACTAGCTCTGCTAATTTTTCTAGCAACATTAGATCCCACCAGAGATAGACATTGACTAATCCCTATTGATAGAGAAGCGAAAGCTACTGATTTTTTAACCTTTTCAGTATACAGAATTACATCTTGCCTGGAGATTTTTATGAACTTACTGAATCACAACGGTTTAGCAAAACGCTTGTCTGCTTTGGTGGGAGCTGTAGGAACAGCCGCTTTGTTAGGCTTGCCCGCTCTGGCACAGGTCAACCCAAACCCCAGCATTTTTAATGAACCGCCTTACAATCGCAGTCAGTCTGGGCTAAGGCAAACCGGGACAAATCAAACTGGGACAAATCAAACTGGAATTAGTGCAGTTCAATGTCCTCCAGGCTATACGTCAGGTGGCGTTGGTGGCCCGATCGACTCCACTTCCAACCAGACTCAAACAAGGGGTAGCGCACCTTCTAACAGCAATTCGAGCCTATCAAGCGACGACGTGGCTTCTCAAGGCATTAATTCTCCTGCAAACTCTAACGCAAACCAGTTCCCCAACAGTGCAAATGCAGGCACCATCAATGGGAGCATCAATGAGCAGACCGCAAGCAGTGCCAACTCTAGCCCAACGAATTCGACGATGAATTCAACCAGCGATCGCTCCTCCAGCACGTCTGATCAATTTTCAGTTAACAATCCCAGACCAGCGATTCCTTATCGCACTAATGGGCCTGCGGGTACGGCTGGAAGAGAAGCCAGTTCTAACTTAGATGCCGCCAACTCTTCTAGAGTGATGAATTCTAGAGTGACGAATTCTGGAGCAATGAACAACTCAACCTCGATCGACAACCAGCGATCGAGCCGCTCGATTCTAGACGGGCAGTTTTCAGGAAGAAACCCCAGTGCAGCCTTAGCCTTCCGCGCCAATGGGCCTGCGGGTACAGCCGGAAAAGAAGCCAGCATGTCCTTGGATGCGTTTAACCGGGGTGGCGAACAGTCAATGATGCAGACTTCTGGAATGGGCGGTTCTTACAATTCCAGCAGCACACAAACCAACCAAAGTGCAACGCCTGTCCCCGTTGAATGTGTTCCCAGTAGCGGGGTTAACAACCAATCTGCCCCTTCGAGATAGCCCTAAACCGAGACTCTGATCTAGCGTAAGATGCTTGAGAAAAGGTAGGGAACCGACAATTTGCTTTCTAGTTGGGGCGTTGCTGAATCAGGGGATAAATTGCCCCAAAGCGGCGGGAAACCCAAGGTTCAAAGTCCCCCATTTTTGGGGGATTTAGGGGGCGAAAAGATGGACACTTCCCACAGATTTATCCCTCCAATCAGCAACGCCCTAGTTGGCTCTGCCTTTTCCTTCATCTTCACGTTGAGAAAAAAGTTATGTCCTGGATAGAATTGAGCCTCCATGCAACTTATGAAGCAGTTGATTGGGTGTGTACTCTGCTATCTACGGCTGACTTTACAGGGGACATTCAGATCACAAACTACACCACGGGAGAAGATTGGGCTTTTACACTTTGCTTGTATCTGCCCAACGATCGCCCCGCCGGAGGTCGAGCGGATGCGATCGCCAATCTGCTTTCTTCCCTGCATCGCACTCACATGACTACTGCCCTCGAAATCGCCATCGTTGAGGAGAAACCCGCTCCATGTAACCCGTTTGTCTATCGAATTGGACAACGGTTTGTGATGGTCAACTCTGCTCAACCTGTGCTTTTGCGGACAGGAGACATCTCCCTTCAAATCGAGACCAGTTTGAGCTTTGGCAGTGGGTTTCATCCTGCGACAAGACTAAGTTTGCAGCTACTTGAGCAGTTTGTTTCGCCCAACCTAAACGCTCTCGATTTGGGATCGGGATCAGGAATTTTGAGTGTGGCAATGGCCAAGCTAGGAGCCAAGGTTTTAGCACTGGACAATGATGCGATCGCCGTCGAATCCACTCAATCGACCGTCAATCTCAACCAGGTTACCGAGCAAGTCACCGTCAAAGCAGGCAGCCTGGGTATGGGAAGTGGGCTAGGTCACTGGATGGGTGGAGAAACTGACGAGACAACAGCTACTTTCACGCCTGAAGCTAGGTTTGATCTGATTGCCGCCAACATTTTTGCACGGGTACACATCGCTCTCGCTTCAGACTTTCAGAAGGCATTGCGTCCAGCGGGCTTGTTGATTGCGGCGGGCTTTACAGACGATCGCACAACAGACGTTTCTCAGGCTTTGGAGAAAGTAGGGTTTGAGGCGATCGAGACTCAACGGCTGGATGAATGGGTTGCGTTGGCTTATCGATTGAAGGGGTGAGGGAGGGCTTTGCCCCGCATTCGCGAGGAGGGATGGCTGCGATCGACGGGTTAATGTGACTTCTCATTTCTTGCTTGATATTTGAGTGCTTCTAATCCTTTAGTGAGATTTAATCTTATTAGAGCCAGGCGAGAAATTTTCGCGAAAACTCTGAAAGTTCTGATTTCTGGGAGTTTGAGAACTACTTGCTTAAATTAATTTTTGATTTATGGGCAAAAACTTAGGAGGTATTGATGCAATTCAAAATCATAACGACTATGATTTAAGAAGAGAGAACAAGCATCGAAGATTTGGTTTCTGCTCCTCAAATTTCTGCCGCTCGATTTCTGCCGCTCAAACGTGCGACTGATTGGATAGCAGAACGGCTTGCTTCATCTCAAAACTTTCTCACCCTCCTCTCAACTCAACTTGTCCTGTTTAGGAGACTCCAACGTGGCTTACGAATTAGCTCCACTTCCTTATGACTACGCTGCTTTAGAGCCTTACATTGACGCTCAGACCATGCAGATTCACCACGACAAGCACCATGCTGCCTATGTCAACAACCTCAACGCTGCTCTGCAAAACCATTCTGATCTGCAAAGCAAAAGTGTCGAAGAGTTGGTCAAAATGCTAGACACCATTCCTGAAGAGGTGCGAGGTGCTGTGCGTAACAATGCAGGTGGGCACGTCAACCACACCATGTTTTGGCAAATCATGAAGCCCAACGGCGGCGGCGAACCGACCGGAGATTTGGCGGGCGCGATCGACCAGACTTTTGGCAATTTCGACAATTTTCGGCAACAGTTCAACGATGCGGGGGTCAAGCGATTTGGGAGTGGCTGGGTGTGGCTCGTCTCAAACCCTCAAGGCAATCTGCAAATCACCTCAACGCCTAACCAGGACAGTCCGCTAACTGAAGGTCACTACCCCATTTTTGGTAACGACGTTTGGGAACACGCTTACTATCTCAAATATCAAAACCGCCGTCCCGACTACCTCAACGCCTGGTGGAACGTACTCAACTGGGATGAGATCAATCGTCGATTTGCAGCTAGATCGGTCGCTTAAAACTCCATGAGTTCGATGAAGCCTTTGTGCTTTGCTACTTTCTTCTGCCTCCCAAGCTGCCAATTCTAGGGGACTATGTGGAAACCCCTTGCGGGTATTCTGAAGCGCGAAGCAAAAAATTTTATCGATGACTTTATCAACTGGCCTGGTCTTGCGATCGGGCTTTTTTTGCGTTTAAACGAATCTCTCCTGATTCTGATCAAGTCCAGATGTTATTTGATCCACGATCCTTAGCGTTTAAACTAGAACAGATTCTAGAAGGTCAAGATCGAAACCTTGATTTATGGTCTACGTCGGATAATTAATCGCTTTTAGCATCACAAGGCATGTTATGAAATCTTTCAGATTTTTGCGGGGCAACTTGCACTCGATCGCAATTATCGGCAGCTTGTTGAGCGTGGGGCCAGGCGTTTTGCCCGTTCGGGCCCAGCTTTCAGATATTCAGGTCGGTAAGGTCGTCGAAGCGCTGCGTCAGGCTGCACCCGATACCGGGAAAAAGAACGACGGGTTGTATAGCGATTGGCAAGTCAAACCTGACAATATTCCTCGCTGGTCAAAAAACTGCACCGGGCGAGAACTGTCACCCACAGAGTTTGAAGCCAACCCAACGGCGGCTCGATCGGTCGTCACCTGTATCATTCGGGATGTTTTGAGAGACGAATATCGAGTGGTGGGCAACAATGAATTGGTGGCAGTGCGGCGGGTTGCGGCCTGGTGGATGACGGGAGATGCTGGGCGCTATCGGAGCGCTGACATTTCGCCCTACATTGAAAAGGTGGTGAGTTTTTATCAACAACCTGCGGGCAGAGCGCCGCTTCCTGCTACAAATTCTTCAACGAATTCTAAAGGAACGCTCTACGATCGCTACATGCAGGCAGCCTACACCGCGACTCAGCAAAAAGACAACCAAACTGCATTGCTCTACTTTAGACGGGCACTGGATGAGCGACCCAACGACACCTTTGCAACGCAGGCGATCCGCAATGTCGAAGCCAACCGACCCAACAAGCCCAAGCCAGCCGCAGAAAAACCGATCCGTTAGATGTTGTAGTAAATTTTGAGACTGTCATGAAAAAGTTAGTGTCCTTGATGATGATTGCGGGAGCTTTTTTTGCGTATGCTCCGATCGGGTTGGCGGCTGAATGGACAAAAGTCACTGAGAACTCAGTTAACGATAAGTTTTTTATTGACACCAGTTCGATCCAGCGCAATGGGTCGGTCGTTTGGTATTGGGAATATCGTGAATTTCCTCAAGCCAACAATGCTTTTGTCGATGAGAAAGTGACTCAGCCTGTACATGGTGCGGTGATTCGCTGGTCAGTCGATTGCACCAATAAATCACAACGCTTGAGAAAATTAAATGCCTACACTAAAAATAGAAAATTGATTCAAAAATTTGAATACGGCGACACGGGAGCGTTAACACAACCAAGACCAGGAAGTAGCGCTTATTTAGTCGTCGATCGAGCCTGTAACTCAAAGGATAGTCAGTCTCCAAACGAAGACCAAAAGCCTCAGTGAGTAAGTGCTTGAAGAAATATGAATTCGTCGCTTCGTTGTTGAGTGCCTGAATTAACAACCGCCGCGAAAGATTTCGTCGAATTTGCGCTAATTTAACTCGTTTGCGTCTCTTGATTTGGGTTTGTTGAGTTCTTTGCTTTTGGCTTCGGCAGCTTGGTGAGCGGTGAGGTAGTCTTTGCCTCCTAGCATCAGGTCGCCGTAATATTCGTAGGGCATTTTGCCATAGACTGGCAGCGCATCATCATCGGGGTAGTCTTCTTCAGCTTCCTCGATCGCTTTTTTTAACTGTTTCACCGTCAAGCGCTGGGCTGGGAAGTAAAAAAGCTCGTCTGCTTTGCGGCTTAGATGCTGAAAATTGGGATCGATGAGGCGATCGTCTAACTCTAGCCACGCATGTTCGACTGGCTTAAAGGGCGACCCCGCAAAGACAACAAACCCCTGCACATAGGTGGCTCCTTCGATGACAAGGGCGGCTTTGTGGGCGTTTTCAAAAATTGATTTTGCTTTGCTTTTGACAGTTTGGGCGACCTCTAGCGATCGCTCTACATCTAACGGTTTATCCATGCTGGTCGTCTGTTCTTACCCTCCATTTAAGAGTAGTTCACAGAGAGCAATTGTTGATTAAGAAAAACGACGAGTGCCTGAAGCGTTGAAAAGCGGTCAAGGTCAAATCCTTCGCTCACATCAATTCCAAATTGACAGCCAAAGGCTTCGCAAAATGAGATTTCCCAGTCAAACCAGCAGACTAGCGGCAGGTGCAAATCTTCGGTGAGGCGATCGCTTGGTAAGACATTGGCAAAATGCAGCCCTGAATAGTCTTCTAACTGCTGGTAGACAAAATCTGAGACTTCTTGAGAAATGCCTAAAGGCTGCCAAAACAATTCGTACCACTCATCCGCTGTCCGGGAGGGGCGATCGCGCAAAGTTTGATTGATACGCTTTCTCAGTGCCAAATCGGGACTCATGTCAGCGTATGTATTCAAACTGTCAAAGAGGTTTTTTAGCCTTCGCCACATGCTCTACTGTTAAATTCTGTAGGGGTGAGTTTCCTCAACTTTTTTCAGTGTTCCCACTAATGTATTGATCTTTCGGTTGCTTGGAATTTAGGGATAAGGGAGAACTTTGTTCCGCTGCGCGAGGAGAGATGAGGGATGAAGGTTTTGCTTCGGTTACAGATCTGGTTGTGTTCTAACTTCCGTTAGATAGAAGGCTTTGAACGGGAAGTTTTGTCTAAAAGTCCCCAGAGTTGGCAGCTTCTACGGTGTCACACAAGTCGTTGTCGCTTCGTTTCAAGCGGCTTCAGCCCCCTAAATCCCCCAGTCTGGTGGACTTTGACAAAGGAAGGATTTCCTCCAAAGTTCAAAGCCATGACGACGGCTCAAAGTCCCCCATTTTTGGGGGATTTAGGGGGCGAAGGATCTCAGCAATGACAGATTGATCGACTTGTGTGTACACGGCAGGTTGGCAGCTTGGGGGCAAAAGCACTCAGTAACGAAGCGGCAGACTCTAATCGAATTGATGTTCGTAGTCGTGTTCATTCAATTCATCGGTTAACGTTCCTTATTTTGTTGTTAACCTCTACTTTTGAGGGCGAGGGTTGCGGTTCCGTAGGCGGCTTCTGTTTGAGACGATCGCACCACCGGAACGCCTAACTGACGCATCCGAATGGCTTGCCACGCTTGATTGTTTGCTCCACCTCCAGCCGAATAAACGCTTGTCAAGGCATTTGTTCCCAAGGATTGTAGCAGTCTGTAGCCCTTGGCTTCAATGCGAGCGATACTTTCGAGCAACCCGTGTAGAAAAATGACAGGATCATCGGGTCGAGGGTCTAATTGTGGAGGCAGATGAGGATCGTTAATGGGAAAGCGATCGCCCGGTTTCAGCAATGGGTAATAGTCCAGCAAGCTCTCTTGATCGGTAGGAATGCGATCGCTGAGTTGGGCGAGTTGTCGATCGCTAAAGAAATGCTTTAATACGGCTCCTCCGGTGTTAGAAGCGCCTCCAACCAGCCACAGATCGCCCAATCGATGGCTATAAATTCCGTATTGTCCGGCTTCGATCCGGGTTTCGCTGAGAAGTTTGAGTACCAGTGTTGATCCTAACGAAGTGACCGCTTCTCCGGGTGTGCTGACTCCACTGGCCAAAAAAGCGGCGATGCTGTCTGTGGTTCCGGCACAAATCAGGCAGTCCGATCGCAGGTTCCATTCAGCCGCGACGGTGGGATGAATCGCTGAAACTACAGTTCCGGGAGCGACGACGTTGGGCAATCGTTTTCTGAACGGTAAAGCTTCTAACCAATCGGGATAACAGAGATGCTCAACGTCATAGCCCAACTTCAAACTGTTGTGATAGTCGCTGATTCCTAACTGTCGGTGTAGCAAAAATGCCAGCCAGTCTGCTTGATGCAAAAAATAACGCGCGTTAGAAAAGTCAGGCTGTTGGCTCCACCACAGGAGTTTGGCAAAGCTAGAAGTTGCGCTAACGACCGTGTGATTGAGAGGAGCGATCGCCTTCACATCATCCAATACCGTCGCGGCGCGATCGTCGTTGTAGAGCAGCGGTTCTGCGATCGGATCGCCTGTTTGGTCACACAGCAACACCGTTGAAGAAGTTCCATTGATAGCAATGGCGCGAATCTGCGATCGTAACGCTTTGGGAATCTGGTCGATGAGATGAAACAGGGTGTTTTGCCAAAGGGCAGGCAAATTGTCAGATTGAGTAAACGAGCGACTGGCTTGAAACTGAATTTCTGCAAGATCGTTTTCTAAAGGCGAGACGGCGACCCCGTGCGGGTAACTCAAAGAGATCGCTCTTGCGCCCGATGTGCCAAAATCGATACCCAGATACAAATCCATAACGGTTAGGTTTGAACGGCTGTTTTTGAAATCTAACTTGAGTGTGAAGATTGACGCACGACACATTCAACTAAGATTCAAGCAATCCATTCTAAGCAAGCCTCATGGAAACCACGGTTAGAGAACTGCGACCCCTCGGCAACACAGACATTCAACTTTTTGCGATCGCCCTGGGTGGAATGCCAATGTCTCTGAGCAGCAGACCACCCGAATCGCAGGCGATCGCCACCATTCACAAAGCGCTAGATCTGGGCGTAAATTTGATCGATACCGCCGACGCTTATTGTCAAGACGAATCCGATAAGCACCACAACGAAACGCTAATCCACAAAGCACTTGAGCAATATGCAGGTGACACCAGCCAGGTTTTAGTCGCGACCAAAGGCGGGTTGATGCGTCCTAATGGCTCCTGGACTCGCAACGGCAATCCGCAGCATTTACGCGAAACCATTCGAGCCAGCTATGAAGCGCTGGGAGGCCACCAGCCGATTGACCTGTGGCAATACCATTCACCTGACCCAGAGTATACGATCGCTGACTCGCTAACGCCTGCCAAAGAAGCCGTTCAAGCCGGACTCATCCGCTTTGTGGGCGTATCAAATTTTTCGGTTGAGCAGATCAAACAAGCCCGCGAAGTCGTCGAAATCGTCTCAGTCCAAAATCAATACAACCTCTGGCACCGTCAGCCCGAAACCGATGGCGTGTTGGAATACTGCGAAGCTGAAGGATTGACCTTTTTGCCCTGGAGTCCGCTCGGTGGAAGTCGTCGAGTGAGTGAACTAAAGACTGTGAAAGCGATCGCTGACCTTGCCCACCAAAAAGGCGTTTCTGTTTATACGCTAGTTCTCGCCTGGATGTTAGCCAAGTCGCAATGCATTTTGCCCATTCCAGGAGCCAGCAAGCCTGATAGCATTGAAGACTCGGTACGAGCAACTCAAATCAAGCTAACCGACGCAGAATTCAGTACGATCGACGAGGCAACCACAGCGTCACCATGATTTCTATCACTCAAACAGGCCGTATTTATCACCGATTCCTCTAGATTTCGTCACCCAAATTGTTGGAAGATTACCTCATAGTAGAAAGTGTGCAACTTTGCGATCGTAGATGAATCAGAATTAGGGGATTGGGGAGCAAAAGCGCTGAACACTGAAGCAAAAAACGTTCATTCAATCCACACCAATCCCTAACGTAAGGTCGTATCAGGTCTCATCTACTCCACTTCTCAAAGCTCAAAGTCAAACCACAGAAACTGCATTCTACCCTCCTCCCTCTTCCCTCCTCCCTCCTCCCTCTTCCCTCTTCCCTCCTCCCTCTTCCCTCTTCCCTCCTCCCTCATCCCTGTCTCAACTGCTACACCCAAACGAAGGCGATCGAGCGGATAATACTTCAAACCAGGCTGTGAGGAACGCAACGAACAGAAGTCTAACTAACAACCTCCAAAAAGCACTCTCAAGAATAGCAATGTTTAACGCCACCGAAATTTTTATTGATGCGTTTGTGGATCAGCTTCAGCAAGGCTATCACCGCACCTACGGCAACATGAAGTCCAATTATGCGGACATTTTAGGGTGGGCGGGCAGCATGGCTTTAGAGAATATTGCCAACAGTGACGCGCTTTACCACGATGTCGAACACACGATTCTCGTGACCCTCGTCGGACAGGAAATGCTGCGAGGTCGTCATATTCGGGATGGTGGAGTGTCTTGTGAAGACTGGCTACACTGCGTTATTTCGCTCACCTGTCACGATATTGGCTATGTCAAAGGGGTTTGCCGCGACGATCGCATCGGTTCTTACGCGACGGGTCTGGACAATACGATGATTGAGTTGGCGTTGGGGGCGAGTGATGCGAGTCTGACTCCTTATCATGTCGATCGCGGCAAGCTATTTATCGAAGAACGCTTTGGCGGACATAAACTAATCGATGCCGAAATCATCAAGCGCAATATTGAGCTAACTCGCTTTCCCGTTCCCAATGCTGAAGACCATCAAGACACCATTAATTATCCTGGATTAATTCGGGCGGCGGACTTGATCGGACAACTCAGCGATCCGCGCTATCTGAGAAAAATCAATGCGCTGTATTACGAATTTGAGGAAACAGGCGTTAACAAAGCGCTCGGTTACGAACATCCAGGAGACCTGCGAAAAAACTATCCAAAATTTTTCTGGAATGGAGTACATCCCTTTATTCAAGACGCTTTACGCTATTTGAATCTGACCCAACAAGGACAGCAGATCGTCGCCAACCTTTACGCAAATGTCTTTGTCGTGGAGCATGAATAAACTGAATTTGTAACAAATTCTTTACAATCTCCCTCAAACACGTTAAGCTTTGTAAAGAAACTGAAACACTTTACACGAGCAAAAAATCATGAGAAGCGGATCTATCACAGACGATCAGGGCAAGCTAAACAACTTTGCGATCGAGCCTCAAATGTATGTCACCGAGGAGCCTCAAACAGGCTTTACTCCTTACGCAGAACTGCTCAACGGTCGCCTCGCTATGATTGGATTCGTTTCTCTGCTGGCCCTCGAAATTTTGACAGGTCACGGACTGCTGGGTTTCTTCCAAACCTTGTCTGAACTGTAGCTTGAATGAGTTTATAGAAGTGGGAGGGTTCGGAAACCCACAAAACCCATGTGGTTCACCCGTGGGATGTAGTTAGGGTTCGCGCGTGGCTGGCAAGCCACAGAGTCAATGTTTGGTACAATAACACTTGTCAAGGTGAAACTCCTTTGCCATCGTGAAACCGTTAAGACACACTTTCAGGCATCAATGAGTAGGGCAAAGAGCGGCGAAAACTCTTAAAACAGTCAGGGATAGCCACGTCTTCCCACCACCAGAGCACCGAATATTGTTTGAGAGTCCGAAAACGTAAGGCGGGGCACGCCTAAACGCTAGGTTCGTATCCTAAGTACGCTTGGGGAGATAGACTCTCTGGGATTGACTAAGTTAAGCTCGTCAATTGGCGCGATGGCGCGGTTGAAAGGTTTAAGCATTGCCGCAAGGATAGTGAATTTTAAGGTCATTCGTAGAGCCAAGAATCCCACTCTCTTTAGAGGTGGGAGTGTCAATAAATCGATCCCCCTGAGCTTGAAGAATAGACAGGGGGATTGTTTTATTCAGCCGTTTCTAAAGGAGTTATCGGTGTTGATGTTCCTCTAATAATTGTTGCGCTCTGGGTTTGTAGAGCAAGTGAAACAACGACTCAATATATCGCAGCATATCTTCTCGATTTTCTTGGGAGGTGTAGTTCCAAAAACCGTAGATTTTAGCGAGAGAAATCAGTCGAGTCGTGTGAATTTTCCAGGTGTAAGTGCTGTAGACTCGATCGATACTTTTCTCAGAAATCTCGTCCCAATAGTTCGGGTTTTGGTCACACTTAGAAAGGAATTCTAGAATGATCGCGGCCACTTGTTCTTGCTCGGTTGGATTGATATAAAACCCATTCACTCGGTCTTGAATAATCTCTAATGGGCCGCCAAATCGAGTCGCAAAGGTAGGCAATCCTGTGATCATGGATTCCAAAATGGTTAAGCCAAACGCTTCAAATAAAGCGGGCTGCACAAAAATGCCTTGGCGATCGGCAATCACGCGATAGATTTCACCCGTATCTCCTTTAGAAAGCCTCACGCCTAGCCAGCGAATTTTTCCATGTAGATCGTATTCATCGATCGTTTGATACATCTTCTGGATTTCGCTGATTTCTTCGTGATCGGTCGAGTTTTCGATTCGCAGTTTTCCAGCGACCAAAATTAGATTGCAGCGCTCTTGTAGCTCTTTATTCTTGCCGAAAATTTCGACCAAGCCCGTGAGATTTTTAATCCGATCTAACCGTGCCATTGAGAAGATTGGGCGCTTTTTGGGGTCTTCTAATTTGCCAAAGACTTGAGTCGGATCTTCTAAATTGAACATGAGTTCTTCGAGGCAGTCGCGATCTCTCGACAACCGCTCTTTGGTGCGAGTATAGGGAAAGAACGCTTGCTCATTGACTCCCGGCGGCACCACATTAAACTTGGGACTAAATAACTCAATCCCGCTGACTACATGATATAGCTCCGGCATCGTGAACGATTTGTAAGACTCATACTGTCCCACACTATCAGGCGTGCCAACAATTTCTTGATAAGTGCTGCTGATGATAAAGTTGGCGGCATTCATCGCAATCAAATCGGCCGTAAACTGAAGCGAAAAGTGATACTTATCCTCCAGATCTTGCCAATAAAGATTGCTGAATAAATACTTAGATTTTTCGAGCGCATGAGCAACATTACACTGAGTGACTTTGAGCCGTCTTGCTAATAGAAACGCGACCAGATTTCCGTCTGAATAGTTGCCCACAATCAAATCAGGAACACCCTGCAACTCTGCTCTTAGTTCTTTCTCAGCATCGATCGCAAAAGTTTCTAGATAAGGCCAGATTTCAAAGCGAGAAATCCAGTTTTGCGTCAGGTTGGGATTAAATTCTCGAAAGGGAACTCGTAGAATCCAGGCATCAACTGTCTCATGAATTTTTTCTAATCGCTGGTTACAAAGCGTCCCATCACTTTGAGGAATCAAGCGCGTCAAAACAATCACTTTTGGATGCACATCCAGAACTTCTAAGCCTGCCAGATTGATGTCTTCTTGAAGCTGTTGTTCGAGACTTTTGACCTGATCGAGAATGTAGACAACCTGCCCCCCTGTATCGGGTCTGCCCAATACGCCTTCTTGCCCAAACCACCCATGAGGCGATACCAGCACAATCTTGAAAATCATGGGAATACGCGAAATGAAGGCCTCTAATGATTGGTGATCGGGTGAATCGAGCAGTTGATCCAGGATTTCTAACGTCTCTTGAACTCGATGGGCAGTGTTGCCCCAACCTGGCTCAAAACCCAAATTTTGCAGATCAAATCGAAAGTTTTGGTAAGCAGTATCAGAGGGTAAATCGCTAACAAATGTAATTGCCTGTTTGACTCGATCGCTCAACTCTTTTTGAGTTTGAATTCGCTCATTAATTAACAGTTGAGATCCACTACATTTATGCAGTCGCATGAAATTGAATAGCGAATCTTGCCACTCTTGCGGATCTTGAAATAGTTTACTCGACAAATAGCGATTGAGAAATTCTACCCCTTTGCCAATGTTTTTAGGGTCTCGAATTGTCGGAGAATAGTCATAAAATGGCTGAAAATCAATCTCAAACGTCTCACCTTCTTGAGGGTAAAATCGATTGACAAAGCGATCGCGCAGATCCAACAGTTCCTCTACGGAGATTGGTTCGACTGTCAGATTTTCTAGGACTCGATACGCCTCCTGTCGCGCAATTTTAGGGCGAATAATCATGCACAGACTTTCCTCGTCCAGAATGATTTCTTGAATGTAATAAACTAGCTTGCTCAGACGAGATGAGGTGTGAAACTGCTCAGATTTCTCATAGTTTCGGCAGTACTCTCCAAACAAATGTAAAATCTCATTTCTCAGTAAATACTTCTGCTCAGACGATCGTAAAAGACTGGCAAACTGTCGTAAATTGGTTTTCTCATCACTATTCAAAACAGCTTGAATTAAGTCAGACATTGCAACTTCCTCTTGTAGCGGTTAGACAAAGATACAGATCTCAATTTTTGATTGCAAATTAATCTTTCTGTGGGCAATCTTTTCCACAGTTTGGAACACAACGAACCCCTCACTTGTCTTGATAATTGGACAAAGTGAGAAAATATAGCAGACTTGATACTAAGCCAACGTCACACAGGGCGTATCTTCCGCAAGTCTAGAAAATTCTTAAAAGACTTGTTCAAAATTTTTTGATCTTTACCAAATCTTATTCAGATTGCTGAAGTCCATCGTAGTGATAAGTCGCCCGAACTTGCGGGCCAAATACAACCAGATCACCCGTTTTTAACGGTGAAAATAATAGACGCTGACCATTGATCAGGAGTCCATTGGTGCTAGGTTTGCCATCTACATTGCCGTCGTCGATCGTATAAACCAGCATTCCATCTTCGCGATCGACTCGGCGCAAAACCGCATGATATCGAGAGGCAAACTGCGATCGCAGACAAATATCATTTTTGGGATCTCTGCCGATCGTATACTGCGCCTTCTCCAAAGAAATCTCACGCTGCCCTGCATCATCTTCAACCACCAGCCGGGGAAAAGGATGCCCTGCAAACGGTCGAACCTCCTTACCCTCAACCGCCTTGTGAGGAGCCGCCTCATGCTCGACCAGGGTTGCGTCACAACCATCCTCATACCAGACAGGCTTTGTCGTCGGTTGCTTGAGTCCAGATAGCCCACACTGCTGAGAAGCGAGGAGTCGAGCCTGCCAGGAAACCTGATCGTCGGGCTGGAGAGACAAAGCTCGATCGTAGCTGGCGATCGCTTCTGAATAGCGTTTTAACTCGACCAGCGCATTGCCGCGATTTCGCCAAGTCAAATGATTGTTAGCGTCCAGTTCTATCGCGTGATTGTAGCTCTCGATCGCACCGTCGTACTGGTTTAACCCATACAGCAAGGCATTGCCGCGATTAAACCAGGCGAGTGGGTAGGCCTCATTAATCTGCAACGTGTGGTTATAGCAAATAAGAGCCGCCTCATAGTCCCCCAACCCGTACTGCATGGCGTTGCCGCGATCGTGCCAGATTTCACCTTCGGCTTCTCGGCTAGGACGCGATTGCAGGGCCCGATCGTAGCTGGCGATCGCTTCTGTAAAAAATCCCAAACTTTCTAAAGAGAGTCCCCGTTCGTACCAAGCTTCCCAAAAGTCCGGTCGAGTCCTCAGCACTTGATTGTAAGAAGCAACTGCCTTTTCGTGATCTTCGGCGGCAGCGTGACCTAACCCTTGTCTAAACCAAGAGAGCGCATTGCCAGTGAGGGGAAGACGACCGGTGTCAAGCATAGATGGATACTACTTTCCCTAGCCTGTTCTTTTCGAGCCTAGCACAGGAACAAACCCCGATGAAATCCGTCTTTGCGGAGATTGCTGGATTTCCATAAAAACCGCATGAAGATCCGTTGCAATGATCCGTATTTCCCAGGGCCTGAATTGATCTCCGGAGAGAATTCTTGAAGTTTAGTAACGTTTCGCTGCCTGTTTCGGGTTGGCGCTGCTGCACAGATCTACCATGTACACACAATTTCGGAGTCGCTTCGTTTCAGTCGCCTTCAGCCCCCTAAATCCCCCAGTCTGGGGGACTTTGAACGCTCGCAGTCTCTCTTTATCAAAGTCCCCCAATTTTGGGGGATTTAGGGGGCGAAGGATCTCGGCAATGACGGATCGATCAACTTGTGTGTACACGGTAGGCTGCACGATGACAAGAACTCGCCCCCAAGCTGCCAATTTTGGGGAACTTCCGGCCTTCCATCAGCGATTTAGAGTTGGCAAGGCCAAAATTCAACCCGTCAGAATGTGTTGGGCGGTTAATTGGGGTTGTTCTAGATGGGGAACGTGACCGCAGTTTTGAATCCAGATTAGTTGACTGTGGACGATCGCTCGCTCAAACCGTTGAGCATCCGCTGTTCCTAAAATTTTGTCCTGGTCGCCCCAGAGAATCAGCGTGGGCTGTTTGAGGTTCGCAATCCGGTCGCTCAAAAAATTGTAGCCACCGCTTTGGGTAAAGGCGATCAGCGCTTGACTCCATCGGGGCTGTTTGAGATGTAGAGCAGCACAGCATTCTGCATCTAGGGTGACAAAGCTGCGATCGTAGTAGGCGTTGAGGCTGACCTGCTGACGGACTTTGGGCTGACGCAAAAATTCGGTCGCCAGATAGCCCAGCGGCGGAATGAGAAATCGCCCGATCGCCGGGCCGGCCGCAAACCCCGCACTGTCGATCAAAACTAACTGAGAAACCGCTTCGGGATAGGTGAGCGCAAAATCGATCGCAGCCGCCCCGCCCATTGAGGCCCCCACTAAAATCACGGGCTGACCAATCAGCGTTTGCCAAACCTGATAAAGGTGCGTCTTGATCGCATCGGGTGTAAAAGCAACGCCCACCGGACGATCGGTAAAGCCAAACCCTAGTAAATCGATCGCCCAGACGGATCGAGCTTGAGCCAACAGAGGCAGCAGACGACGAAATTCTAAAACTGAGCTATCGAAACCGTGCAGTAGCAAAATGGGAACCCCTCCCGACCCTTGATGCACATAGGTCGTTTGGATCGGGTCAGCCCTCAGCGGTGTGGCGATCGCTTGAGCGGTGATTTGTTGAGCAAGCGCGATAGAAGTCACTTCGGTGAGTTGAGCAACTTCGGGGGGTAAAAAGTTGGCAAACATAGAACCTAGTCTACTGTAAAACGCCTCGCCGCCCCTGTTTAGCGTTCTTTATAAAACGGTGGTGACTGTGATTTTGGCTAAATTCTGACTAGAGCTTTATGAAGGCTTGTGCTACTTGCTCTACAAACATCCGTGCTTCCCCTGAGAACCGTATGTAGAATCCACCAGATCTCCAGGGAAGAATAGGCTCGTTTCTGTCCTGACCCTAGTCCCCTTGAGAAGTATGAGCATGGAATCTGCCCAGTCATCTACCTGGAATCGTCACCCGTTGTCTGTGGAGCAGTCTGTTCTGCTCGCGTCTGATCTGTTGACTACAAATCCGTCGTCTTCCTGGAGATCTGGGACGGCAGTGGCTTTTATTGATACCCGTGTGAAGGATTATCAAAGTCTGATCACAGGAGTCAACGCCGGGACGGAGGTGCATGTTCTCGATCCGCTTCAGGATGCGGTGGCGCAGATTACTCAGACGCTGATGGGTCGCTCAGGTATCGCCAGTCTACATATTTTGGCTCACGGGACATCAGGAAGCCTGAATTTGGGCAGCACCTCGCTCAGTTTAGAAACGTTGAACCGCACTGTCGATCGCTTAAAGTCCTGGGGCGGTGCGTTAACAGAAGATGCAGATATCTTGCTCTATGGCTGCGATGTGGCAGCGGGCGATCGCGGATTGAAGTTTCTTCAACAGTTTAGTCAACTAACGGGGGCGGATGTTGCCGCGTCTAACGATCGCACAGGAGCGGCTGACTTAGGGGGCGATTGGACACTAGAAGTCAACACGGGAGAGATTGCGGCGGGTCTGGTCTTTAAGGCAACAACGCTGGCAACTTATCAGCATTTACTGCCTGTCGAGTTGCTTTCGTCGGCGAATGTTACGTCGGTCAATAATGCGGGTGGTTCGATCGGAAGTGCTTCGACCAGCGGCGACGGAAAATATGTGGTGTTTAGCAGCCTCGCCAATGATTTGACGGCCGATGATCGCAACCCTGGTCAGGATGTATTTTTGCTCGATCGCTCCAATCCGCTCGCCCCGACCGTCACCTTGATCAGCCGCAATACGACCAATCCAGCGACCAGCACTTCATTCAATGCAGTGATCAGCGCGGATGGAAGCTATGTGGCTTTTGTCAGCAATTCTGTCACCCTGGACGCTGAAGTTTCCTACACAGATACCCGACCGAACAATGATGTGTTTGTGTGGGAGCGATCAACCGGAAAGATCAATCTCGTGAGCCGGACAACTGATCTCACGCCGACGGCAGGTGACTTTGATTCGGTCACTCCTGTAATCAGCGACAACGGGGACTATATTGCATTTGTCAGTCGCGCCAACAACTTAAGTACGATTCCTAGCAGAAATAATGGACGAACCCTCCCGGATGTCTTTTTGTACGATCGCACCGCTCAAACCGTCAGCTTGGTCAGCAGCAATATCGACAACACTGCCGGAGGGCGTTTAGGCTCATTGACTCCGGCGATTAGCGGCGATGGTAACTATGTGGCATTTGCCAGTAACGCGATCGATCTAGAACCCACTGCGAGTCAAGGAACCTTTGTCTGGAATCGGGCAACGGATGAAATGACGGTTGTGGCCGCTGGGACAGGACTAACGAATCCTGTGATCAACCAAACGGGTAGCCGCATCGCCTTTAGTACAACTGCGTCCCTCGTGGCAGAAGACACCAATGGGGTTGATGATGTCTACCTGTGGGATCGCACAACAGGGATAGAACTGGTTAGCTTTAACGCCACCGGAACGACCAGCGGCAACGGAGCGGGTGTCGGGTCAGGATCTTCTGCGCCTGTGATTAGCAGTGATGGCAATTTTGTAGCGTTTGTCAGCCTTTCGAGTGATCTGGTGGCAGGGGTTACCGATGACAATGCCGTGACAGATGTGTTTGTGCGCGATTTGAGCAATCCGACGCGGCAGACGTTTTTGGTGAGTCAAAGTCAAGCAGGGGCGATCGGCAATGGGTCATCTTCTAATGTCAGCATCAGCGCCGATGGGAAGCAAATTGCCTTTACCAGCCTATCGAGCAATCTCGTGGCCAACGACACCAATGCAAAACGAGATGGGTTTGTGCGGGATCTCAGTAACCTGTCGGCTCCGACAACGATCTTGGTCAGTCGTGACACTGCTGGAGCAGCCGGAAACGATGAATCCGCGACTTCGGGAACAGGCGACTCGACGACGCCGATCGTCAGCAGAGATGGCAAATTTGTTGTTTTCTCTAGTCGCGCCTCCAATTTGATTAACAATGATGGCAACGGGGCAGAAGATAGCTTCATCAATGAGGTGCAGACGGGGACGACGACGATCGTTT
>NZ_JBJPHU010000119.1:0-20876 GCF_052939515.1 Phormidesmis sp. 146-33 | reverse complement strand
GGCTCGCCAATCATGTTTATGTCCTAATGCATTTGTGCTACCAGGGGCATCCGTCTCGCAGCCAATCAACAGCGCTCCGTCTCGCGTGGCTGTGGGCGGTTTGTAGCCAATATAGAGGTGTCCATAGGAGCCGTTGGGGAGAATGACTGCACCATTGATATCGACGTTGCCCAGTCCACCCACAGGCAGGTCTAACCCGTAGTGATGCGTTTCACCTGTTTCAGTACCTACTTTTGCATTAATGGCTGCACCAAACCCTTTCTTCTCTTTGAATGATCCAGTCTGCCCTTCGCCGATCGCAACACGGTGAGTTCCGGCTGTTCTGGTGTGGACTCCAGAAGTTTCTGCTTCTTCACCAATCAGCCATTTAAAGAATCGGTTTGGGTCTTTTTTGGCGGCTGGGATGCGGATATTCACTCGCCCTCCGTGGGAAAGCGCAACGGCTACTTGTTCTGTCCAGTTGTTGAGTGCCCCTTGGGTGTCGTAGTAATTTAAGCCGTATTGCATGACCACAAACAACCGCCGCACAATTTCGGTTGCCAGCGTGGTTCGAGTTTGAACTTCAGTACTCTCGTTCGCCGTTAGGTTTGCTCCTCCTGGATCTGTGAGTCGATTTTTTTGAGCCTGCGTGGGATCGGTCAAGGTATCTTGCCAGACTTGAGCATCGCGTGCGTAAATACGCTGTTTTGCAGCATTTGCCGTAGCGGGATCTTTACTTTCGATCGCATCGACCTTCCACATCGGAGGCTTATTCTGAACATTCTGCTGTGCCCGATTCACGCCAGCATAGGAGGCAGTCCATAGCCTAAATCCAGAGGGTAAATTTTCCCAGCCACCAAAATCTGTGCCCTCAGCGTAATCGGCTACTGGCATTGGAAAATTTGATCCTAGAACAACTGCATAGGCATGGATGTCTCCGTTGGTGAATCCTGAATCTTTTAACCAGGTTCTTCCGTTTGAGGATTGTGCAAGCTGTGCAAGCGCAGTGCGTTCAGGGGAGGTAAACAACCGAGTATCGTTTTTATAGAGTTGCTTGACGGCTGATTTAGCGTCCTTAGTATTTTTGCCGAAGGGCAGCACTTTATCAACATAGTATTTCTCAGTGCTGTTGAGGCTGTCGTAATCGGTGAATAAGCATTGAATCTGGGGAGTCGCTTGGATCGTTCCGGTTTGCTGCACTACATGAGTTAATTCGTGTGCCAACAATTCTTGCCCACTGCTGCTCTGAGGCGAATACGCTCCTTGTCGAAAGAAGATATCCCGTTGAGTGGTGAAGGCTTTTGCTTGCAGCGACTGATTTAACTGGTCAGCTTGAGGGCTGGTATGAATTCTAACGCCACTAAAATCGCTACCAAACGCTTGCTCCATTGGTTCTCGAATGCTGGCTGTAAGGGGCTGTCCGCTACCACGCGATCGTCGAATTGCGTTTTCTACCTCTGGATCTGCGGTCATACTGCTGGCTTCAGATTGCCGTTGGGCGATCGACTTCATCCTCAATTCTTCATCTTCAGCTATCTCTTGCCGTTGAATCGGTTGTGTCTGAATCTGATTGACGATTTGATGAGCCACCCGATCGGCTTCCTGTTCATACTTATCATTGGGCTGTCCGATCGTCAGTTTTGCCTGAATGGGAAACAGCGGTTTGGCGAGAAGGTTATGTGACTGAGCTTCTGAAGATGCAGGTTTTTGAGGTGCAAATGGACGGGTTGGAATCACCGAACTAGCGGTTGGATTCGTATTTGCTTTCTTTTGAATCTGCTGTTTCTGCATCACAAGCCTCAGCGTGAAGATGTTTTATTGTGGCACCGAAATGAATTACAGAAGATTAGACTTTCGTCGAGTTACACCCAGCCTTTGACTTCGGAATCGGCGATCGATCGTTCCAGCTTGACATACTCGCGTTTTGCCGCCTGTACCAAATGTTCCATCTTCACAGGCTGATTGGCTTCTGCTGCCAAAAATGCCGCGTTTAGAGCGATATTGCGAATGTTTCCGCCAGCGACCGTGAGCTTGGCGAGTTTGTCGAAATCCAATCCTTGCGTGGGCGTTTGGGTGGGGAAGATTTGTCGCCAGATATCAGCACGTTGTTTGGCATCGGGAAAGGGAAACTGCACGACAAAGCGAATGCGACGCAGAAAAGCGGTATCCAGAGAGTCTTTGAGATTGGTAGTGAGAATGGCTAATCCCCGGTAGGCTTCCATGCGCTGTAACAGGTAGCTGACTTCGATGTTGGCGTGGCGATCGTGCGAATCTTTGACCTCCGATCGCTTGCCAAAAATTGCGTCGGCTTCGTCAAATAACAAAATCACGCCTCCCGTTTCTGCGGCATCAAAGACGCGACGTAAATTTTTCTCAGTTTCGCCAATGTACTTGCTGACAACCGCGCTTAAGTCAATTCGATAAAGGTCGAGTTTTAGTTCGGTTGCCAGGGTTTCGGCGGCCAGCGTTTTGCCCGTTCCGCTTGACCCTGCAAAGAGGGCACTGATTCCTAATCCACGATCGCCTTTTTCAGCAAATCCCCAGGTTTCGTACACTTTGGCACGGTGTCTGACCTGAATGGCAATGTCTTGCAGCATCTGCTGTTCGCGCTCTGGCAAGATCAGATCAGTCCACTCAGAATCGGACTCAATGCGTTGGGCAAGACTATCTAAATTGGGGCGTGCTTGAATTCGGCAAGTGTTCCAGAGTGTATTTTTGGTTTGATTTACTGCTGTACGTGAAATCGTTTGAATTGTGGTGGCGTTGAGATTGAAATGGGAGGTAAGGGTTTCAATCGTCCCGTTCAACTCAGCATTGCCTTCTAAAGCGTTTTGCCAAATGGTGTACTGTTCTTGGCGCGTAAGTGGGGGAATCTCAAACGTGACTAGATAGCGTTGCCGGGGATGATGGCGATCGCGACTCATCACAACTAACGGACAGCGCACCGTTTCTATAAACTGAATGATCGATCGCCCTCTCTCAGTTTCTAGTAAATCTGAACTAAAATTGAGTAACAGCGCACTATTCGTTAAGATAGCTTCCCGTTCCCAAAGGCGTTGGATTAAGTGTAATGAATTGGGATCAGTGGGCAGTAATTCTGCATTCAAGCGATGGAGCGATAATCCTAATTTGTGGCAGGCTGTCGTAGCGATCGCTTGTTGGCTGACGGGATCGGCTCCACAGAGTTGCATGATCGGGAAACTTGAAAAATCTTGTTGCCACAGGGCAGAAACTTGGGCAGCGATTTGCTGGTGAGAAGGCTGAATCGGGTCTGAATTAAATTGGACGGATTCGACAAAGGTAGAGAGGCGATCATCCAAATGAGACAAGCCTGCCAGGTAATGAAGAATTCGTTCGTCAATGCGTAAAGGACTGGCTGTGAGTGCGTTGCCGCCGCCGATTTCAATCAGTCGCCAGCGTCGTAAAGGAGCCGTCGGGAGCAAGCCTGCCCAATCGGAATGGAATGAAAGTCGCAACGCTAAACCCAACGTCGGATAATTGAGTTGAGAATCGCCCTGGGCTTCTGCACACAAAGCCGACCAACCACTGTCAAATTCCATGCCTGCACAAAGTAACAGCACTTCACGATCGAACACCGACAGCCCAAAAATCTCACTCAACCGATCCAATGCAGACCCAAACGTGGGATCGATCGCTTCAAAATCGGGTGAAGTTTCAATCTGAGCCAGTTGACAGAGACGAGATCGAATTTGAGCGATCGCTGCCATCAAAAATTGTTGATTTTGTTCGTGCCAGGTTAAAGCTGTGATCATGCGCCGATCGCGATTTTTGGACGAGTATACCAACCTGATGTCACAGAATTAGCATCACTTTCTTCAACAAACAGCAGACTCTCAGCCCCATCAATTTGTACCCGAACCAGATAATCCGCCGCTTTGACCTCGCGAATGGGAATGGTGATCGTTTCTGTATCAACCGTACGATTGCTTGCTTGAAATAAATAAGTCACAGGTTGATCTGTCGTCCACTCATTGAGAATTAACAGGACTCGCTGTTGCGCTCCAACGATCGGATTCACTCGAACAACAACGTTAGCAGCGTATAAATTATCACCATCATCAACAGAATTGAGAACCGTTACATCAACAATCGAAGGACGCAAAACAAACGCCGCCACATTGGACTCGATCGCTCCCTGAATCACTTGTAAAGACTGCACACCCGATCGCAAGTTTCGCAGCGACGAGAGCACAATCTGAGTTTCACTGATCTGATTTGGGGCAACTTCAAACCCACCGATCCTTACCCGCGTTTGATCCCCGCTCAAATCTTTGCCGAGAATTAGAAGCGAACTGTTGTCCAAAATTGGCTCAAATTTTCCCGCTTGAGAGAGCACCGTTTCGACGATCGGTTGACTGGTAAAAGGCGCAAAACCCGCAAATCGACGATCGCGAACGGGTAACGCTTTTTGTGCCAAATCTTCTCCGTCTACCACGACTACGGAGGCTTTATAAGCGATCGAGAGCGTGTAAGGGGATTGAAAAAACACCGACCAGACTTTAGAGAGATCTTCTAGCGACAGATCCATTGGCGTAAAGCGAATATCTTCGACTTGAGTCGCCAAATCTGATCCATCCAAAAAGCGAAAGTCTTCATCCGCCAGCGTTCTCTGAATCATTGCCCCAGTAATCACCGTATCGTCACTCAAAGTACGCACAATTCGTCCCAAAAGTCGCTGCGGTTCCAGTCGCGATTCATCTCCCACAAAGCTAAACATGTAATGTAAATCAAGTGCCGTTCGCGATTTCGTGGCCAATTCTCCTCTGCGATTTCGCTGTCTCAGATCAGACTTCTGATGCCAAACTGGATTCAATGCGGTCTGATACAAATACACATTTACCCGTCGCTCTAACGCCCCTCGCAGCAGCATATCTGGGCGATCGGTCGTCACTTGAAATCCTTCTTCTGCCACTTGATCTTGCAGGATTTTGCGGAGAACAGCGGTGACGGTCGCGATCGCGAGATGATTGCTCATGGATAAAGGGAGGAGGGAGGAGGGAGGACGGAGGACGGAGGACGGAGGACGGAGGAAAAGCGCTGGGTGTTGTATGAATATCAAGATCAATATCAATTCACTCCTCACTCTTATGCTGATACCAGTCCTAGTTTGAGAACTTTGACGATCGCTTGTGTTCGGCTGCTGACTCCGACTTTCTCGAAAATGGCGGTGAGGTGAGCTTTGACGGTGGCAACGGTGATGTAGAGATGTTTAGCGATTTCTTCGTTGGAGGCACCTTGTACAAGCCACTTCAACACTTCCTGCTCGCGATCGGTGAGCCGACAAGCCTGACGCGCCTGAATCGATCGACCTGCGTAGAAATGGAACAGCCGGAAAAAACTCGTCGCGACATCGGGAGGCAAATAAACTTGATCTTGCAAAACGGTCGCGATCGCTTCACACAAATGAGCCGCTAACCCTTCTTTGAATACGTATCCACAGGCACCTGCTTGCATTGCTCGAAACACCCATTCATCCTCTTGATGAGCCGAGAGCGCAAGAACTTTAGTCGTCGCATTTTGGGCTTTTTGATGCAGCAAGAAATCAATGCCACTGCTCTGTGACAGTTCTAAATCTAATAAGACTAACGTGGGATGTTGTTCTGCCGTGAGGTGAATGGCTTGATCGACAGTCGCCGCTTCGCCCACCACTTGAAACTGCATCGATCCGGTGACGCTATAAAAGTCGAGTAGCGTTCGTAATCCTTGACGAAAACTGGGGCGATCGTCCACTAACAAAACAGAAATAGTAAGGAGTGACATAGTAGAGAAACCTGAGTGGGAAGGTGAATTCTATGAGCTAAGTCGGGGAATGACAATCGAAAACTGCGCTCCGCCTTGGGGCAAATTTTCGGCCCAGAGACTGCCTTGATGGTCGAGAATAATCTTCTGAGCGATCGCCAGTCCTAGTCCCGTCCCGCCGGAGCGTCGAGAGTAGAAAGGGACGAATGCCTGGGTGAGATCGGTGGGCGATAAGCCTGATCCCTGGTCAGAGAACTCGATCAAAACTTCGGAGTGAAAAACCTGCCAGTGACAGGAAATTGTGCTTCCCGGTGGGCTGAAATGAATTGCATTACTCAAGAGATTGTCAAACACCTGTCGAATCTGCCAACCGTCTACCGTCAGCATCGCCGAGGAATTTGAATAGTGAATCTCTAGCTGTTTGTCAGCGATCGATTCTTTGAGTTGGGTCACGCTGGCTTGAAAGAGCGATCGCAGGTCGCAGGCTGTGATATTGAGTCCTGCTTGCGATCCACAATAGAGTAAGTTCTTCAGGTTCAAACTCAGATCTTTAGCAGTTTCTTGAATCGTTTCAACTTCTTGTCTGAGCCGTCCTTCTGGCAGTTGTAAATGAAGCAGATCTGCATGGAGACTAATCAGCGATAAGGGATTTCGTAGCTGATGTTCAACTCGTTGTACGATCTGTTCTAAAAGCTGTATCTTGGCTTCTTGACGGGAATACTCCTCGTGTAAGAGTAGTGACTGCCTGATAACGTGGGCTTGTTGTTGGATAATAGCTTGCTGGTGATCAGAGAGCCATTCATCACAGCATACTAGCAAGTACTCACAATCAGGTCGCAGCGATAATAAACAAACATAGGATTTGTAATGAACTGCTGACTTAAGTTCTACGACCTGTAGAATAGACAGAATTTGTTCCTGGCAGGCTTCGACTCTAACGGCGATCGCTTCTATATCCAAATCAGAATCCAACTTGGAGGAATCGCGATCGCAATAAGTGATCACTTGACGATCAGAATTGAGCGATCGGAATACAAGACAGGCTGCAACCAGGGGCAATTGGGCTGCTAACTGCTTGAGGTGGAGATGATAAACATCTCTCGTGTCCAGCAGGCTAAGTGAACACATATTAAGTAGTGTCTAACGCAACGAATTCTTTGGAGAAAGTTGAATAGAGTCGAAAAGACTTGCCTAGAAGCGTTGGATAAAACTAGGAACCACACAAACCAGACCGAAGATTAACTGATAGATCAAAAAGACATCTAGCGGTATTACCTCATTTTAATGCCCCCTGATTCCCTAAAAAGAGGAAATGGTACTAAAAGTTACTCATCGCCTAGATTAATCGCAATGAGGGAGAATTTATCCATTCCCACATATTTTTTAAAATTTCGACAAAGGTCTAATAACGTTTGGGTGATCAAATCCCTAATCTATAACCTGTACGGTCTATCGACCTGAGTTCTATGATTTCTGCGATCGCCCAAACCTTGGCGGAAATTCTGTCTAGTGAAATTTCGCTCATTCGCAAAGAGCAAATTTATTTTAATCACCCTGGCACAAGCTCCCTTCCAGGACTGCGCCTCAATCTCTACTGCTACGACCTACGCGAACATTGTTTTGCCCACGCGGTTCGCTATCCAGACGCTTCCGCGTCAATTTCATCAGAAAATTTACTTGCTAAAAGGGTCGATGTTTCGTTTTTGATCAGCGTTTGGGACTCAACCGCCCTGAGCGAACAGCATTTGATATCGGAGGTGTTGACTCTGCTATTACGACATCATTTTCTACCCGAAGCGTCTCTCGCTCCCATTTTGCGACACCAGGGGCTATTGCCTATGAGGGTTTCGGGTCAAGACCTGAGTGAGACGGCACAACTCTGGCGAGCGTTAGGCGTACCGTTGCGGCCCTCAGTGCAGGTAGTTGTCACAGTGCCTTTTTGCTCACATGGCTCACCTTGCGTAGTCAGTCAACACAATTAACTTTTTTACTTAACTTGGAGGACTTCTGCTCATGGCGTTAGATTACTTTGCTCCTGGCGTATATGTTGAAGAGGTCGATCGCGGCAGTCGTCCGATCGAGGGTGTGAGCTTAAGCGTTGCCGGATTCATTGGCTTTACCGAAGATGTCCGGGGCGGGGCTGAAGTGTTTCAACCAACGTTGGTCACTAGTTGGGATCAATATCTACAATGTTTTGCCAAAGACAAGTCTGACGGCTACACCGACTTCAATGCTTATCTGCCGTTTGCGGTGGATGGGTGGTTCAAAAATGGGGGCGGGCGCTGTTGGGTGACGAGCATTGGTACGGGCATGGGGAAAAAGGATGACAAGCCTGCTGCACCGCCTCTACTGATTGCGGCCGGTGGCAATCGTCCCTCACTTAAAATTACTGCTAAGGAACCTCCCGCTGACGATAAAGCACCCAAAGGAGCAGTGACCGTCTCGATCTTGCCGAGTACGCCCCCAACCGTTGACGGCAAGACCCCTGTGGACACGGGAGAATTCTTTGAAATCGAAGTGCGGGTTGGCGGTCAGCTTGTTGAACCTCTTGATGCCGCCACGCAGAAGAAAACCCCAATTTACAGTAATCTTTCGATGGCCAACAATGGCGCGGTGGTTGCAGAGAAGTTAAAAGATTCTAAGTATGTGACGATCGCAATCGATCCTAGTGCAGGAGGCCCTGCTTTGGCCATGCGACCGAGCAATGGAACTTATCCATTTCCCGCACCTCCCCAAGTGCGAACCCAAGAAGATTTTGCGGTCAAGCTTCCTGGAGCAAGCAGCGATCGTACCGGGATAAAAGGCTTATTTGAGGTTGATGAAGTGGCGATGGTTGCCTGCCCTGATTTGATGCTTGCCTTCCAGAAAGGCTGGCTGGATCTCGACCAGGTACACGCGATTATGGTGATGATCATTGGTGCCTGTGAAACCTCGTTTCCGAGTCCTCCGTTTCGCATGGCGGTGATCGATACTCCTCCGGTGCAGATTGGCAAAAACGCCGAGGGGAAAGAAACCAATACAAAGGTACCTCCTGACCAGCAAAAGCCGCAGCATGTTGCAGAATGGTTGTCAAAGTTTAACTACCGCTCTCAGTTTGCAGCACTTTATTATCCCTGGATCGAAGTTGCAAATCCTCGTGATAGTGGTAAGCCGATATTGGTGCCGCCTTGTGGTCACATGATGGGCATTTGGGCGCGAGTTGATCAAGAACGTGGCGTGTTCAAAGCGCCTGCAAACGAAACGCCAAGAGGCGTGATTGGTTTAGCTTACGAGGTCAATATTCGCGAACAAGAATTGCTCAACCCCAAAGGCATCAACTGCATTCGCAACTTTTCAAATTACACACGCGGCTACAAAGTTTGGGGTGCCCGTACCTTAGTCGAACCTGACAATATTCAATGGCGCTATATCAGTGTGCGACGGTTGATGAGCTATATTGCCAAGTCGATCGAGATGGGTACGCAATGGGTCGTATTTGAACCTAACGATCAAGATTTGTGGGCCAGAGTCACCCGCACCGTCAGCAATTTCTTAGAAGGATTATGGCGACAAGGTGCTTTGTTTGGCGGTTCTCCCGCAGAAGCGTTTTATGTCAAATGTGATGCCACGATCAACACGCCCGACACGATTATGAAAGGTCGTTTGTATATCGAAGTCGGCGTTGCCCCAGTTCGACCTGCGGAATTTGTGATCTTCCAGATTAGTCAGTGGTCGCCCAATCAGTAAGTTTGAGTTGTGGATTTTGATAGCTGAAGGAGAATTGAAATGGCGATCGTAACGGTTGAAAATTTTGAATTAGTGATCGACGGATTGGATGCTTTGTTGTTTATGAGTGTAGATATTCCGCCCTACAAAACCGATGTTCAAGGGGGAGATGTGCAGATGTCCGGCAAACGAGGAGGCGTGCGCCAAACCCTAACCAAAAAGCGAGAACAATCTGCCCAAATTACCTTAAAAACATTGGCCAGTGGCGATCAAAAAAGTACCAGTTCCAAAATGCGTACCTGGCTGCAAGAATGTATGCCCAAATCTGAGAACGGCAAAGGCTTTCCCGATTCTGCCCGCAAAAAAGGCTCGATCGATGCCTACAATTCCGAGGGTACTAAGATTAGCTCCTGGCGACTCGACAACGCCTGGATTTGCAAATATACGATCGATTCCCTAACGATCGACGGCGGTCTATTTGAAGAAACCTTCACCCTGCAAGTCGATCAATTTGAGCGCGCTTCCTAAAACGGTGTGAATTCGGTGAATTTTTCCGCTTCGTTGTTTAGCACTTTTGCCCCCCAGCCCCACAATCTGGGGGACTTTCAGATTATATTCTTCTTTCAAAGTCCCTCACTCGTGGGGGATTTAGGGGGCTGCCCGGATTTGTACCGCAGCGAAGGTGTCCCTCATCCCTTCTTGAATCCCCTCATCTCTCATCTCTTCCTGAATTCCCTCATCCCTTCAAATTGGAGAACCCAATATGGCAGACGTTCCAGAGTATTTATCTAAAGACAGTTTTGACGTAGAGTTGACCGATTTGAAGAATCTAATTGTCAAAGAAGTCAGCGGTTGGCAAGTCGATATGTCACCCGCTCAGGCCGAGAACTCGATCGGCTCTGGCCCCAAAGGCAAAGCCCTGATTCTCAGCGTCCCCAGTCAGCCCAAATATGGCAGCGTCAAAATCGTTTTAATTCCCGGCAAACATCAGCAGGGTGACGACACCAAACTCTATCAGTGGTATTCAGATTGCTCCTCTAAAGCCAATTTGGGGGAAGCAGCTAAGGCGCGATCGCTCCGCAAAGATATGACCGTCAACGTCTACTATTCAGGCACCGACGGCAAAGTGGGCATCAAATACGACTTTAGCGGAGTTCTCCCCAGCAGTTTTGAAGTCCCGGCTCGAACCGCAACTAGCAGCGATTTGGAAACCTGGACATTCGAGTTGCAATTTGAACGCATGAAATTCTCGCTCAAAGATCCTTAAATGCCTACTGCTTTTCCCGAAATTCTCACCGCTTGTCGCTTTTATTTGGAACTCAAACTCGATGGCAGCGACGATTCTGTAGACGGCTACTTTAGCGAATGTCAAGGCTTTCAGGTGAGCCAAGCGGTAATCGAGGCTTGCGAAGTCACCCCTCAAACCTGGGGCAAAGCGGGCACGTCGATCGGTCGAGTGGTTCGCACCAAAATTCCGGGGAATGTCACCTACACCAATCTGATTTTGCGGCGAGGTCTGACCGTCTCAGCAACGTTGTGGAATTGGATGGAAACGGTGGGGCAGGGCAACTGGTCAAAACAGCGTCGAGACGGTTCGCTAGTCGTGTATAACCAGGCAGCCGAGGCGCAATTTCGGTTGGAGTTTCAGTCCGGCGTGCCTATGCGCTACAGCATTACAGATTTGAGTGCAGCCGAAGGTGGATTTGTCGTCGAAGAGTTGGAAGTGGCAGTAGAAGGCTTGAAGCGGGTTGCGGTGAATTAAGGAGCGGAGAATTAAGGAGGCGACATGCAAACTGAATTTGAGTTTACGTTACCCAAAGGCTATCTCGATGGCGAAGGAAATCTGCACCGTCAGGGTGTAATGCGATTGTCAAGAGCGATCGATGAAATCATTCCAATGCGTGATCCTCGCGTCAAAACCAATCCTGCTTATGCAACGGTGATCATCTTAACGAGAGTCATTACGCAACTGGGAATCTTACAGGAAATTACCCCAACTGTGATTGAGGGATTGTTCGCTTGTGATTTGAGTTATCTACAGAAGTTTTACCGTCAAATTAATGAATTAGAAGATCCTGGCAACGTGTCAACGAATACTTCGCCCTCACCAAATGTATTGCAACTGAACGCTTCTTAAAACACGTTAGAACATGAAACCGATCGCATTCAATTTCACACTTTGCAAAGGATTGATCGATGCTACCGGAAAATTGCAGCAACAAGGAACGATGCGGCGGGTGACTGGCAACGATGAACTTTTGATCCAGAACGATCGCCCTCTGCAAGACGACCCCAACTATGGAACGCTAATACTCTTATCACAGGTGATTACTCAATTGGGAACCTGGGAGACGATCGCGCCCTCCGACCTCGAAGCCCTGTTTCTCCCCGACCTCACTTACCTGCAAACCTTGTTCAATCAACTCAATCAGCCCTACGTCGAGTGTTGCCCATCGGGGGAATTTTGGGCTACCCCTTAGAGCAGCTATACGAGGAGGTAGTCTTTATTGCGCTGCACTTTCACTGGTCACGCGACGAGATTTTGAACCTGGAACACGCAGAGCGGCGACGCTGGGTTGAGGAAATCAAGCGGCTGATTTGAGGAAAAAGAAACCAAAAGAAGGATGGAATAGGACGGGGATGATCTAGGATTGGGAAATTAGCTCGATCGAGAAATTTTAACCATGAGTAACGCTCCATTCAACGACGAAATTACACTAGCAGAACAAGCCGAAGCGCTAGGTCGAAAAGCACTGAAACTAGGGTTAATTCCCAGTTTTGTGGTGCGTCATTTTCCAGACAGTTGGGAGTTCTACATTCCTAACGAAAAAGAATCAGCGATGCGTTCTCCCGAAGAGGCTTACTTGTATTTAAAGAAGCTGATTGGTTCGTGAGTTATATCGTATCTAAAACTTTATGAATTGTTTGATAAATTGATTCCAATTCGTGATCGGTGATGCAGTAAGGTGGCATTAGATAAAGTGTATTGCCGAGTGGACGCAGAAAGAACCCCAGATCGAGCAAGCGATCGCGCAAATCAGATCCGATCGTGTTGAAATAACCTGATTGCTCCTGCGTTGTGATTTCCATTGCTGCGATCGTTCCACAAACTCGGATTTTTTCGACTCTAGAATGTTCCTTTAGATATTGATTTAAGTATTGACGATGCTGAGATTCTAGCTCTCGAAACCGTTGTGGAGACTGTTCTAAAAGTGTGAGAGAAGCCAATCCTGTGGCACAAGCTAAGGGATTCCCAGTAAAGGAATGGCCGTGCAGAAACGCTTTATTCGCGTCGTCACTGTAGAACGATCGATAGATTTCCTCACTGGCCAACGTTACCGCCAGCGGCAAACAGCCCCCTGACAATCCTTTCGACAAACAGAGAATATCAGGAGTCGTCTGGGATTTGAGACACGCAAACAACTCGCCCGTTCGCCCAAAGCCCGTCATCACTTCGTCATAAATCAACAGCACGCCAAACTGATGAGCCAAATCTTGCAGCGATCGGAGAAACTGCGATCGACAAATCCGCATTCCCCCCGCCCCTTGAATCAGCGGTTCGATAAAAATGCCTGCATAGCGATCGCGACTTAAATAAGATTCAATCTTCTCTAACACCTGATTTTCACGATTCTCAACTTCAGAATCTTCATCAAACGTTGCTGGAAATGGCACCACCTCCATCTCAAACATCAACGACCGAAACGGCTGCCACCAGTCACAACTTCCGCCGATCGACATGGCTCCGATCGTATCGCCGTGATAGCCCCCCTCAAAGCCCAAAAAGCGTGTGCGAGGTTCGCCTTGATTGCGCCAATATTGATACGCCATTTTGAGCGCCACCTCGACGGAAGTAGACCCATTATCTGAGAAAAACACCCGCGTCAAAGCGTTTGGTAAATGCGTCAGCAGTCTGCGGGCTAACTGCTCGGCTGGCTCGTGGGTAAAGTTGGCAAATATGACCTGTTCTAGCTGTTTTGCCTGGTGATAGAGCGCGTCGGCCAGGACGGGATGGGCATGTCCATGAATTGTCACCCACCAGCTTGAGATGCAATCCATCACCCGTCGCCCGTCTTCCAATTCTAGCCAGATGCCATCTCCTCTCACGACTTTGAGCGCTGGAGGAGCGGTTTTCATCTGCGTAAAAGGTCGCCAAATCGGAGAATCAGAGGAGTTCATAGAATGAGCGATCGCAAAACAATCCGCCTAAATTTCTAAACTCAATGTACCAGTCCATCCCGACTAATTGAATCAATTCTTTTATCCTTCATCGCTCATTCTTCAATTTGGCTGACATGCCCAGAGGTGAAGCTGCGAATGCTCTGATCAGCTAACTTCACCAGCAAACAGCCCCGATCGTTAATCCCAACCGCCTTACCTGTCACAGTTTCTCCATGCAGTTCAATCGTAACGGTATGACCCAAGAGAGCATCACGATCGCGCAAATCAGATAATAGAGACTGCAAAATAGATTGGTTTTGAGAATACTGTAATGATTGCCAAGGCGTAGTAATTTTCAAGAGATGAGCACGAATGCGATCGAGAAAATCAAATTCATCAGGAACCGCAACCACTTCATGGAGACTAATCGGATTGATCATCTCTTTTAACTTAGAGAAATCAGCACAACGATTCAGTCCAACGCCTACAACCAGCTTTGTATAGTCTCCCTGAGTAACGCCCTCACAGAGAAGGCCTGCCAATTTTCTTTGATTTAGCCATATATCATTCGGCCACTTTAGGCGCAACTGATGGTCTAAATCGGGAATCAATTCTTCAACCGCATAAATCACCGCTAAACCTGCGATCAAACTAAGTCCCGATAGCTGTGAGGTAGGAATGTGTAGCACAACACTCAACGTCAAAACTCCCGGTGGTGCGTACCAAGTTCGCCCATGTTGCCCCCGCCCCTGAGTCTGTTGTTGAGTAAAGACAACGGCTCCAGATTCTAACTGAGTTAAATGCTCGATCGCCCATCGATTAGTACTCGGACAGCTTTCTAACCAATGCAGCCAGCTAGGAGCGTCTGGAACGATCGCACTCATATATCGCACTCCTATTTCTTGTCCAACCATTAAAAGAGCCTACCATTTCGCTTAAATTCTTAAATTGTTTATGGAACCCAATCTAGACGAGCCTTATCACTCCAAAGGTAGATGGAATCTTAGTATTAGTTACTACTTTCGTTGCTCGCTTCCCTATCCCAAGGTAGGCAGAGATTTAGATTTGAGATTGCTAATCTTGACTCATGGAAAACGCACCAGGGAACACGAGCCGCAATGGTTTCTTACTGAAGTTCTAATCTAGAACAACAGAAGTGTTTATAGGACAGAAATCAGAACGGTGTAAAGGTTGAATTGCATCTTTACCAGGTCACATTAAAGGGTTAAGCCTCTACTCAGTGCGGTCTGAGCTTGTGAACGTTAGTGATTGATCATGTAAGTACATCTTGAATTTAGAGAACATTAGCAGAGGGAAAACACAATGGGTATTCTAGCTTGGATTGTTTTAGGTTTAATTGCAGGCGCGATCGCTAAAGCTATCTATCCCGGTCACCAAGGTGGCGGCATTTTGGGAACGATGATTTTGGGTATTGTAGGGGCTTTCTTGGGCGGTACGCTGTACACAGTTTTGACAACTGGGACGCTCGCTCTAGGCTCGGTTGGTCTGAGCTTTGGCGGTATTGTAGTCGCAGTGTTGGGTGCAATCTTGGCGCTGTTTATCTACTACGCCGTTGCAGGTCGCAATGCTTACTAAATTGCTGGGGTGATTGAAGTTGATCATAGCGGATTGTCATAGCGGATCATCATAGCGCGATCACTTCGTCACCAATCTCTACAAGCAATTCTGCGGAATGAACAAGAGACCCCCGACTTCTTAAAGAGGCCGGGGTTTTTTATCGCTCAGGTTTCTAATCACTTGGGGCTAAAACTTGAGTCGATTTAGAGTACTTTCTCATATCAGTCGATCGTATAATACCCAATCAATTTGTTAATGCTACAGATCCTTCGCCCCCTAAATCCCCCAGTCTGGGGGACTTTGAGAATCCGAGACTGCTTGATTTAGGAGATCCCCTTTTGCATATCATTTCTACCTAATGATCAGAGAAATACTTGCTCAGGTTTGTTTATTAAACTTGCAGCGACCTAGCATACAAACGTAGAGAAAATCAAGTCTACTTGCACACAGGCTTTTTGGGTATTTTACGCTTCAATTAAGAGAGGATTCTTCCACAGTAAGGTTATGGAACGCTCATCCTCACTTCGCCTCAAAGAACTCGCCACCCTATTTTTTAGACTGGGCATCATCGGTTTCGGCGGCCCGGCTGTGCACATTGCCATGATGGAAGATGAAGTCGTCAAAAAGCGCCAATGGCTGACACGGGAGCAGTTTCTCGATTTGCTGGGCGCGACTAACCTGATTCCTGGGCCCAACTCGACAGAAATGGCGATTCATATTGGCTATGTCTATGGAGGATGGCTGGGTTTGATTGTGTCGGGCGTTGGATTCATTTTGCCTGCGATCGTCATCACGGTTGCATTCGCCTGGGTCTACGTTACATTTGGTACGATTCCTCAAATTGCATTCCTGCTTTATGGGATCAAACCTGCTGTGCTGGCGATCGTCTTAGATGCGCTCTGGCGCTTGGGCAAAAAAGCCGTCAAAACTCGTAAGCTTTGGGTGATTGCGATCGCCGTCTCGCTCCTCGTCTGGTTTGGTCGCGTCAACGAAATTGTTGCCCTCTTAAGCGGCGGATTGTTGGGAATGATTTGGCTTCAGTTTCCCGATCACGGCAATTCTACAGAAGAGGCGAATCTACTCATCGCTGGTCTTGTGACGGGCACAGTTTTGCAGGCAAGTGCGGCGACCGTGGCGACTTCTCAAGTTTCGCTGTGGCAGTTGGGATGGTCGTTTCTCAAGATTGGCAGCATTTTGTTTGGGGGAGGCTACGTCTTGCTGTCATTTATTCAGGGCGAATTTGTTGAGGGATATGGCTGGCTGACTCAACAACAATTGTTGGACGCGATCGCCATTGGTCAATTTACGCCTGGCCCGATTCTTTCGACGGCCGCCTTTATTGGATATGTAATCGCAGGTATTCCGGGAGCCATTGTCGCAACGGTTGGAATTTTCTTACCATCCTTTATTTTTGTCGTTGCGTTAAATCCTTTTATTCCATTCTTTCGTCGATCGAAATGGGCATCCGCATTTTTGGACGCAGTGAATGCGAGTGCGTTGGCGTTGATGGCTGTCGTCACATTACAGTTAGCAATCGCAACTCTAGGAAAACCGACGGCTCCTTATCTTGATTTTTTGGCGGTCGCGATCGCGTTAGTCAGTGCTGTTTTAGCGATTCGATTTCAGGTAAATGCGGCGTGGTTGGTAATCGGGGGAGCGGCGATCGGGTGGCTGTCCTTTTCGCTAGGCTACGCTCAGTAAAGCGATCGTCATAAGTGTAAATTATCACCAAATTCACACACAAATTCCGTGATCCTCAGCCCTACCGATTCGGGAAGAAAGCGGGGTATCTCTCATTCTTCTGATGTCTAAAAAAGGTTGGATGAGGGAAAAATTCACGCTGCACCAAATCAAGCCAGTACACCAAAATCTGCATGACTTCTTTGAACCCAGCTTCTCGCCAAAGGGTACGGGCACAAAGGAATAGGTGATTTGGCACATCTATATAATGTATATAATGAACGTCCGATTGACTGAAATTGCAGAAGGGAGCGATCGAGACCCGCCTGATCCAACGCTCCTGACGCTTACGATGTCCGCTTTACCAAACGAATCGTTGCGCCCTGATCCCTGAAAAACGGCATGGATTGGACGAACTAGACCATCCGAAAAAATTTGCTTCTCAAAAGTAACCAAAATTTACATCTCTAACTTCTAGCTGATTTATTCGTCGGACTGCTGATTAACATTTGAGTTATTTATTATCCGCCTAAGTCCAAATCAGTTCGGGGACTTCCATCCCACAGCTAATGCCTTTAACAGTCTGGATGTGGTCAACCTGACTACTCCTTTTTGACGCTTAACCCTGAAACAAGTCGGATACCTATGACAACGTTTAATCCCGCAATCCTGAAAACCCTCGACACTCCTACCTGGCAGCGATCGACGGTTGGCTTTCCAGAATGCGTTCTCAAATGGCGGCGCAAACAATTGATCGTTTACCCTACCCAATCGCCACAAGACAACTCACTACCGCCTTTGGCTGACCAGGAATGGCTAATCGAATGTCTCAAGCGTTCTCCCATTCGCCTGGTTCGCGTCGATGCTAGTTTCAGCGAAGCCGCCCTCAAGTTTTGGGCAGATGCTTGCGAACAAGCGGGGAAGACACTCTACTTGCGTCTGCCTGCCGCCTCCCGCCTGCCCCAAAAGCGCAGAGGACTCTGGTGGTGCAAACGAGCCTTTGATTGGAGTCTGGCCACCTTGATGCTGCTGGTGTTGAGTCCGGTGATGTTGGCGATCGTGCTGGCGATACAGATTTTTACTCCTGGCCCGATTTTGTTTCGTCAATGGCGTGTTGGTGAACGGGGCAAACTGTTTCGAGTGCTCAAGTTTCGCACGATGAGCGTGGATGCCGAAAACAATCACCATGCTGTGATGGCCAATCAGTCACAATCGAGCCTTCACAAGCGGGAAGACGACCCTCGCATCACACCTCTGGGCAGGTGGTTACGCAAATACAGCCTGGACGAACTGCCCCAAATTTTTAACGTGTTGCGCGGTGAAATGAGCCTTGTCGGCCCGCGACCCTGGGCCCTGTATGATGCTGTTCGGATTCGCCCAGAACTCCAAGAACGACTGAATGCCTTACCAGGAATCACCGGAGCGTGGCAGGTTGAAGCGCGATCGACGCTATTAGACCTTGATATGGTGAACGATCGGGATTTGCAATATCTCCGCGATTGGTCACTATCAGGCGATTTCAAGATCCTATTACGAACGGTGCCCAGGGTACTTTCTGGATTTGGGGCTTGTTGAGAGAATGGTGAGCGGTTTGCGAGTACTCATGCTTTAGACCTTAGACTTTAGACCTTAGACTTTAGACAAACGCTACTGGAATTCCCTAAATTGGTGACATTTGACCTCAGACTTCAAACTCAAAAGCTGCTTTGCACGGAGTCTAAAGTCCAGAGTCTAAAGTTTAGAGTCCAAATCTTAGCCAAAGTTGGCGTTGCTGAATCATGGGATGAATTGCCCCAATGTGAAGGGGAACCAAATGTTCAAAGTCCCCCAGAATGGGGGATTTAGGGGGCGAAAAGCTTGACGCTTCTCACAGATTCATCCCTCCAATCAGCAATGCCCCAAAGTTTACAGGTACAACTCATACACTCATTGCAAACCGCCGACTTTAACCTGAGTTTCGGCCCCTCTAGTCTAATTATTTATGCGAGCTAAGAAGTTTCCTAATCCAGTGCGTAATCTTGTTAGAGGAAGCAACCTTTGGCAAGAAAATTCTTTGATCTTACATGAGTTTCAATATTTCCCGTGGATAGCGATCGCTGCAATCACGTTTGCATTGTGTTCGGCAGCATTTGAGGGATTTGGCTTCGGATTCCTGCTTGCATTTCTCCAAAGTTTGGTGAGTCCCGATGCACAACCTTTTCAAACAGGAATTCAATGGTTTGATCTTTGGGTTCTAGACATCAATTCTTCGGCTACCAATCGACTGTACCGAGTTTCTGGCTTGATTTTGGTGTCAACCTGGATTCGAGCAGGCTTTAATTATTTGACGCAGTTTTATACCGAACTCTGTCAACAAAAATTAGTCGATCGCTTGAGAAAACGCATCTTTGAGCAACTACAAGCAGTCAGCCTCAGCTACTTTGGCAAAACCAATTCAGGAGAACTGATCAACTCGATCACAGGTGAAATCGGTCGCCTACAAATCGCCTTTGGACTGTTGGCTTATATAATCACCAAAGGATTAACTTTGCTGGTCTACGTGACGTTGATGTTTTCGATCTCCTGGCAGTTAACGCTAGTGTCGATCGTATTGTTCGGGTTATTAATCGCAGGATTAACCAAACTGAATGCACGAGTGCGCGAAAGTAGTTTTGCAGTTTCCACAGCGAATGGAAAATTCACAGCGATCGCATTAGAATTCATCAACGGAATCCGCACTGTACAAGCCTTTGCCACTCAAGACTATGAGCGAAAACGCTTCTATCAAGCTAGTGGTACTTTACAAAAGGCCAGCATGAAAGCGGCCTCTCGGTGGGCACTGGTGCGGCCGGTAGCAGAAGGGTTGGCCACGACGGTTTTGATTAGCATGATCATTCTGGCCATCACCGTATTTGTCGCAAACGGAAACCTGCAAACAGCCTCCCTCTTAACTTTTCTGTTTATTCTGTTTCGGCTGGTGCCTGCTCTCCACGAAATTAACGGCAATCGCGCTCAACTCAGTGGTTTTGGCGGGTCGATCGCCAACATTCAAGAGATCCTTAGAAGTGACAACAAGCCCTATTTGCAAGATGGAACCTATCCGTTTAGTGAACTGCGGCGATCGATTGATTTTGTGGCCGTTGAGTTTGGCTACAATCCTCGTCAGCCCGTTCTCAGAGACATTACGCTCACTATCGAACGCGGCAAAATGACAGCCCTGGTCGGGGGTTCGGGAGCCGGAAAAACAACGTTGGTAGATTTGATTCCTCGCTTTTATGATCCGACTGGCGGACAAATTCTGATCGATGGTCGAGATTTGCGATCGTTTGCCATCAATTCTCTACGACAGAGGATGGCGATCGTCAGCCAGGACACCTTTATTTTTAACGCTTCGGTCAGATACAATATCGCTTACGGTTTAGAAGATGCCAGCGACGAAGCCATTTTGAGAGCCGCCGAACAAGCCAACGCGCTCGACTTTATTCTCGAAATGCCCGACCAATTTGAGACACAGTTAGGCGATCGAGGGGTGCGGCTTTCTGGCGGTCAACGTCAGCGGTTAGCGATCGCTCGTGCCTTGCTGCGTGATCCCGAAATTTTGATCTTAGACGAAGCAACTAGCGCCCTGGATTCAGTTTCTGAACGATTGATTCAACAATCACTAGAGCAACTGTCAAAAGGAAGAACGGTGATTGCGATCGCACATAGATTATCCACCATTGTCCGAGCCGATAAAGTTGTCGTTTTGGAACAAGGCCAAATCATCGAACAAGGCACGTATCAAGAACTGCTTAACCAACGCGGCAAACTCTGGAACTACCACCAGATGCAGCATCAAGTCAGTGCAGAGTAACTATGAAAAGGCTTCAAACCAGACTTAAACGCATTTACTAGAAGAGGAAGGTTATGCACTTAATTGCGCTAGAACAGGAACCCACATCACTCAGGGGCGGACAGGAATTAAACCTATTTGAAATTACGCGGGGATTGGTCAAACGAGGGCATCGAGTCAGCCTGCTTTATGAGCGCGACGG
>NZ_JBJPHU010000118.1:0-20881 GCF_052939515.1 Phormidesmis sp. 146-33 | reverse complement strand
CGATAGCTTTCTTGTCCATCCCCTCAACTAAAAACTGTCCGAACCATTGTTCGATTAAACATTCAATTTATGCAGAGTCAGGTGTACTTGAGCTTTAGCGATACCGCAAGCGCCAGCTAGAGATTTATTAGCTTGTGGATGGGCTAAATGTTCAAGTCGATCGCAGTCTGGCGTTTCCCTGTCTACCTACTGCTGAAGTGCTTGAGTTGATTGAGCAGAGTAAGGAAGTGGGGCAGCGATCAACTGTGCGGTTATTTCGAGCGCGCATTCCAGAGATGTTGTAGAGGTAAATTAGAGTTGACGCGGATCTTCAAATGGAGGATGCCACCCCGCTTTTGCCCATAGCATTCGAGTTTGACGAATTGAATCAGCCTCATCGTAGCGATCGTCATTAAGGTCTAAACGATCACAGGTAGCGCGACCGCTCTTCGTCATACCACTAATCCTTGTGCTGTCTGTTGTCCAGATAAAGTGATCAGACCACAATTGATTTCTAGGATTAAATAGCGGAACTGTCTCTTGGGTTTCCGGATCGGTGCCTATTGTGAAGTTATAGCGACGTTCGTTACAGCGATGACAGGCAAGCGCCAGATTAGCCGGATCATCTGAGCCACCTTGAGACTTTGGCAAAATGTGATCAATCGTGAAGCGATCGGGGCTTAAGAATTCGGGGGAGTGGCAGTATTCGCAGAGGAATCGGGCACGTTGTCGAACAAACTGTCGAGTTGGGTTGGGCACCATTTGGCTTTTGCAGCAAGTTGGGCATTAATGACTGTAAAGATTCGAGACAGTTCAGAGATGCCTGCCCACTCAGTTGCTTCTTCAGGTGACAGGGTTGCCACTTTCTGGGTTTCTAAAAGCTCTTCCAGGCGATTTTGTAATTCATTGGTGAATCTGAACAGGTAGACATCGCCAAATTCTTCAAGCTGAATGCCAGAAGATAGGAGAGATGATGGTTTCACCATTAATTCAGCAATCATTATTTCACACTAGATTAAACGGCTTTAATCTATGATAAACGATCGCAGCCTAGCGTTTCCCTGTCTGCCTGTTGCTGAAGTGCTTGAGTTGATTGAGCGGAGTAAGGAAGTGGGGCAGCGATCAACCGTGCGACTGTTTCGAGAGTGTATTCAAGAACTGCTACAAGGATAGGTGATCGCTCTTCCAGTCACCCTAGCGATCGCCTCTTCGCATTTCCTCAATAATCGCCATTTTCACAACCCCGTCAATTGCCAGTCTTTATTGTTTCCTCAGGTCTTCTAATTCCCCTGGCTTAAAGGGTTTTCTTCCTTCCTTGAGTGCTTCATATGTAAACGGATAATTTTCTTGTTTTGGATCTGCAAGCCATTTCTTGAGTGCTTCAATCCAAAGTTGTCGCTGTTCTATGTGATTAGCAGAAGTTGAGTTAATCAATGCTTGAAAATCTTCAATTGCACCCTGGGCATTACCAGTCAGCGCTCTAGCGAGTCCCCGACTGTCTCTAATGCTGCCGTTATCAGGATCAGGGGCAACGGCTTTTTCACAAGCATCTAGAACTTTAGAGGCATAGCCTTCGAGGGTTCCTTGCCAGCAAAGGCTATTCAAGATTTTTGGAGAGATATGTAGATTAGGGTTTAATTTTTTTGCGTCTTCGTAGATAGCAATTCCCTTGAGAATCTCTCCCTTCTCGCTCTGTAAGATAAAGAAATTAATTTGACCTTGAGCAGAAGCTTGAGAACTTAGGACTGCAATTTTGGGTGTCAGTTTGGGGGCAAGATCCGCTTTCCACTGAATAGCCTGCTTTAAGCTAGTGATTGCGCTCTCAAATTGATGGTCATTTTCAAACACATCACTCCTTGCAATCATGCGATTTGCTAACGTCTGAAACATGGTTTGAGTTTGGCAAACTTCCAAATTGTCCAGAGTTGAAGGATAGTCAATAAAATAATTTTGTAGCCGTTCACAGCCGTTCACTAAAAGCTGATCTAAGCTCCCATTCCACAAGCGTACTGTTTTGTCAAATGAAGCTGTGATAATGTGCTGTCCATCCGGACTAAAGCTTGCACTCCAGACGGAGTTTTGATGCCCTTGCAGCTTGGTGATCTCCCTGCCCGATAAGTCCCACACTCGTGCTGTGTTGTCTACTGATGCAGTGACAATGCGTTGCCCATCCGGGCTAAAGCTTGCACTCAAGACATTATCTTGATGACCTTCCAGGGTAGCAATAATCCTCTTGTCTGATACATTCCATATCCGTGCTGTTTTGTCAAATGAAGCGGTGACAATCCGCTCCCCATCCGGGCTAAAGCTTGCACCAGTGATCCCCCCTGCATTGATTTGCAACCTGGCAATCTCCTTGCCTGATAAGTCCCACACTCGCGCTGTGTTGTCTGCTGAAGCGGTGACAATCCGCTGTCCATCTGGGCTAAAGCTTGCACTATTAACCCAATTTTGATGCCCTTGCAACTTGGCAATCTCCTTGCCTGATAAGTCCCACACTCGCGCTGTGTTGTCTACTGAAGCGGTGACAATCCGCTGTCCATCCGGGCTGAAGCTTGCACTACGGACGCTATTTTGATGTCCTTGCAGTTTGGCGATCTCCCTACCTGATAAGTCCCACACCCGTGCAGTTTTGTCTGCTGAAGCAGTGACAATGCGTTGCCCATCCGGGCTAAAGCTTGCACTATAAACAATGTCTTGGTGCCCTTGCAGTTTGACGATCTCCCTGCCTGATAAGTCCCACACCCGTGCAGTTTTGTCTGCTGAAGCGGTGACAATGCGTTGGCCATCTGGGCTAAAGCTTGCACCATAAACAATGTCTTGATGCCGTCCTAAAGACTCTTGTAATGACATATCATCTAGTAGAGTTTGAAGCACCGTAATCGGCTTAAATGTTGGATAGTCTGTCAACTGAAGATGATATTTGTTTGCTAAATTCCTCAGATCTCCTCCAACCCGAATTGCGGAGAACAAGACTTTTCGTAGATCTTCCTGATTTTGAATAGCTGAGTCTGAGCTATATCTACCTTGGTCAGATAAGACACTAAATTCTCTTTTTAACCGCATAGATTCTCCTTCTAATCGCGTAGATTTTTGTTCTAATTGCAGTCCATTGATCGCAAGAGTTGCTGCTCTAATCTGCTGTTGAGCATAAAAACCAGCCCCTGCTGCCGTTGCCAACACCACTCCCAAAAACACCGAACCCATTCGTATACGTCGGCTAGCACTCTGGTTCGCGATTGTCAAAATCTTCCGTTCTTCGGCTTCCACCGCCAGTCGGTTCTGCATTTCCTGCTTGTCCAGATCTTGACTTGCCGCTAAAAACTGATGATCTAAATCACTCAGGCTTTTGTCCCTAGCCCACGCCTGAGCACTTTGCAACGCCTGCCCCCGCAGTAGCCAAGACTCATCGTGGTGATTGCTCACCCAAGCATCTAGCGCTTTTGCGTAAGGACGCAGCCTTACCAACTCTCGCTCTAGCCACTCCGAGTTAAACACCTCTAAGTAAATGCGGTTATAGCTGCTTAACTTTCCTTCCCGCTTCACCACCAATCCCGTGAGCCGCAGTTCCATCTGGTCTGGGCTGTCATTTGCCGCAACCCCTCCCTGTTGCAAAATCTGCTGATATAGCCCCAACAGTCGTCCTGCCCGCTGCTCATTGCTCAACAACCAATCGCGGATCGTCCGCAAGTGCTGTGGGTTATCCTGCGCTACCCAGTTGTCAATCATCTCTGTTCTGACAAAATCGGCAACCGATTCCACCTCGCTCCCGGCTAAAATCCTGGTCTGGGAGTTGGAAATTAAACTGCACAGCTTTTGCGTCAAAAAGGGCTGTCCCCCAGTCCAGGCAATAATTTCTCGTAGTGCGGCTTCAGGATTGTCTACCCTGCTGATCAAACCTTGCGCCAACGATCGCGCCTCAGCAAACTCAAAACCGCGTAGCTCGATCGCGTGACCAATATTAAACGGGGTGCGAGTGGTGTCTCTAATTAAGTCAGACGGAGTTGCCACACCAAACAAGGCAAAACTAAGGCGACGATAGTTCAGTTGGTCAGCACGTTTGTTATAAAAAGCACGAATCAACGCAAAAAAGTCATCGATCGGAAACTGTAGGGAGAGAACACTGTCAATTTCATCAATAAAAATGACAACATCCTGTGGTAGCTCCACTAATAGAACTTTTTCAATAAACTGGCTCAGGCGATGAACCGGAGACAAATGCTCATGACTGAGCAACCACCGCTGGGAATCAAATTTCTCGTATAGCTCAAAGCTATTGATCAAGCTTTCGATTACACCTGCATACCACTGTTCTTCTGTAACCGCGCTACTCCCAAACGATGTGATGTCAATATCAGCACAAGCAACTCCTTCCGCCTGTAGGCGATGCATCGTCTTGACTCGCAAGCTAGACTTTCCCATCTGACGACAGTTCAGCACATAGCAAAATCTGCCCGCTTTTAAGGCATCGTAGAGGTCTTGGTCTGCCTGTCGCCACACATAGGTTGAGGAGTCTAGGTCAAGAGAGCCGCCAACCTGAAAATCATAGGGTGTTGTCATATAGTACTAACCTCTTGCCTCACGATCGACCCTGCGATCGATCGCGGAAATACTGACGATATAGGTCACAGCGAGGTGTTACGTCATTGCCATACAAACTCACTAACCCCATGCTGTCCAGTTGGAATGCTTGGGCTGGCTCCAGACGGATTGGGTTGTCAGACGTTACCACCCGCTTTAGCGCCTCTGCTAATTTTGGATGCTGCTCCAAATTCCACCAGTGCCGCCGCAAGTGATCTCCATAAAGCCCTGCCTCTGTAGATGCCGTTTGCAGCAACTGTGGTAGCGTAATGTCCTGATGAGTAATATGATAAAGCGCCTCCCGCACCAGATAAGGATGTCCACCTACCATTGCTTGCAGTTGCTCAACCTCGTTATTCTGCCAGGGCAACCCGTGCCGATGGGCTAAATCAAGCACTTGCTCTGCGGTAAACTCTGGCAGTTCGATCGGGAGTCCCACATTAAATGGGGATTGATGCATATTCAGCGGAATGTAAACCTCAGTTGAATGCACCACTACGAGCCGCAGTTTCTTCCAGTTGTCGCTGCTTTTGCCCTTCTCATGCCACGCTCGCAGCAAACCAAAGAAATCAGAAGCAATTTTGGGATGTTGGAATACGAGATCTACTTCATCCAACCCCAGCACCAGCGGCTCCGTCAGTTCTCGCAGCAGATATCGCTCAAAATAATTGGTGCTACTCATTTTGCTGCCAATTCGAGTCTGCCAAAAATCAGATAATCGATCGGGTAGCTCCAGTTCAGAGGTAATACTGGCACAGAACCATTGCAGAAATTGATCCAAATTGGCGAAAACTACCTCATCCGCCAACTGAAAGCTTAAAGCCACACTCTTGCAGCCCTGCTTGCTTGCATGGTAAATCGTTCGAGCCATCAACGATGTTTTGCCCATCTGCCGAGGGGCTTTAATCCGAATCAACGCGCCTGGTTTGACGATCGTTTCATAACAGCGAGATTCGATCGGCTGACGCTCAACATAGAAGGCGGATGCTAAATCAACCTGACCCTCTGGTAATTCTGGTTCAGCTACAGGGGCAGGCGGGCGATCAAGGCTCTCAATCAACGGGGGTGACGGAGCGATCGGAATGCTCTCATCGCCTGTGCCCTCAGCAATCAAACGACAGATCTCGCTGAGAATCACGGGGGTATCCGTATCAGAATGCCACTCTCGCTGCTGAATCTGCTGCAAATACCCTCGAAGGTCATAATTTAGCGGAGAACTCAGCGGAAAATTGACTCGGACTGGCAGAATCACAGGTCGGCGCTCTGGGCGGCTATTCCGCAACTGCTTCGCCCGTCGTACTTCTTCTGTCACCATCTCACTCAACGCGGACTGAGGCGACAACAGCAGCAAAAAGTAGTCACACTGTTCTAGCTCTGCATCAATTCGCTGGGGCCAGTTCTCGCCAAGTCGGATACTCTCCCCTGCCATAAATGCATCATGTCCCGCTGCCTCTAAAGCATCATGGAACTCCTGAGCCAGTTCCCGATCAGGCTCCTGGCTTCGATAGCTAATAAATACTCTAGCAACCTTCACTCCAGGCTCTGCTGACAGCTTTTCTTCAACGGCTATGTTGGATGATGTCAATTCAACTGGAATACTCTCGTTCTCACCCGGAACCAATGATCGCGGTTTCGCTCTAAACGTGGGCGTTTCAGACTCCGGAATTCCCTCTAGATCGATTGAAGTGCAGCCTAGCTCAAATGCCTCCTCATAAGCTCTGCCACTAAAGATGACCGTGTAAAACCCAACCGCAAACTCGATAGCTGCCCGATCGCCGATCGCTTTATTCATGCCAACCACATAGTCAATATGTTGGTGAATGGTTTCCGCCTGTGCCTCTGAATAGCAAGCATTCAAAAACACACACTGAATCTTGGTTCTGAATGCTTTAAACAACCGTGCTAATGCTGCTGTGCTGACAAGCTGTACTTTCCCAGAATTGTTCTCCAACGCTAATCCCTGAGTTCCGGCTCCATGTCCAGAGAAATGAACAACATCAGGTTCATGATCCAACAGCGTTGGCAGCAAATCTTCCACTCGTACTGCCGATTCAGTAATGACCTCAAACTGCTCTCGACCTTTCGATCGCTTTAGGGCAGCCCGAATTTCTCGCACCTCTTCATCCAGTCGCAGCTTGTCAGTATTCTTAGGATTCGCTGACAGAATCAAAATTTTCTTTTTCACAAGGCATTGGCTCTTCAAAGGGGCTATTTGCAGAGATACCATAAACTGCAAAACTGCTTTAGAAAATTATGGGCAGTACATGACCTGGATAAGAAACTCTAAATCGTCTCAATTCGTTCTTGCGTTAATGACTAATGACTTGGACAAACATTTGTAAGTTTGCTACGGTTCTCTGACAATCCATTTAGAATTGGCTTTGGTCATTTTGATCCCACTCCTAAAAATTCTACATTTACTATAGCAGAACCGCTTGCGGCGCTCTTGCAGGGATTTCTCATCAGTTCAGTTTAAGAAGCTAAGGTGTCTTGCGAACTGTGCTTGCTTCATACATTCATCAAACTCGCAAGGTTCCTGAGTTCGAGCCTGAGAACACCTGACTTGTGCTGACTTGTGACTGCTTTCGTTTCCGCATAGAATTTGAACACTCCTTAACAGACCGAGTAATGTCAACCAGATCACTCAGGGTGCATCAAGACTATATTGAGCTAGCGAAATTAGCGGTTAGACGAAGTGGGTTTGTGAATCAGCGCGCCCTGGCTGAAGAGGCGGGTTTAGCGATCGCCACCGTGAGCAACTTTCTAACTGGTAGACCCGTCGATCGCGCTACCTTTGTGGAACTGTGCCAGAAACTGTCGCTCAATCCCGAAGACATTGCAGACCTGAGTACAGTTGAGGCACAGCCGCAGCAAGAGGCAAAAGAAACAGGCACTTCCACCACATCACCTCTAATACCTCACAGCATTCCGTCTCCTATCTCTCCATCCTCCAGCCCCGTGACCGATTGGGGTGAAGCGCTAGATGTCTCACGTTTCTACGGACGGGACGCAGAACTGACCAAATTGGAGCAATGGATCTGCCACGATCGTTGCCGACTCGTCATGCTGTTGGGAATGGGTGGCATTGGCAAAACGGCACTGTCCGTCCGATTAGCAGAACAGATTCAGGATGTCTTTGAGTTTGTTATCTGGCGATCGCTCCGCAATGCGCCGCCCGTGCAAGAGTTGCTGGCAGACTGGTTAGGCGTGCTGTCTCGTCAACAACAGTTTGATTTGTCAGAGAGCTTCAGTGGCAGGGTCAACACGCTGTTGGACTACTTACGACACTCACGCTGTTTGTTGGTGCTGGATAACGTAGAGTCCATCTTGATTGCGGATGGGCGGGCGGGAGCTTATCGGGAAGGATATGAAGGTTACGGATCACTGCTGGAAGGTATTGGACAAACGCGGCATCAAAGTTGTTTGGTGCTAACCAGCCGAGAACCGCCGCGAGGGTTGGGAAGCAAAGCAGGCAGCGATCTACTTATGAGATCGTTCCGGTTAGCTGGCTTAGAACAGGGAGACGGGCAGAAGCTGATGGCTGAGAAGGGCTTTACCCTGACAGAACTAGCGGGGCGATCACTAGTGGAACACTATGGCGGCAACCCATTAGCACTGAAGATTGTTGCCACCACTATTCAAGAGCTGTTTGAGGGGGATATTGCTGCATTTCTAGAACACAGCACGATTGTCTTCGGAGACATCGCCGACCTTTTAGCCCAACAGTTCGATCGGCTGTCAGCCATAGAACAACAGGTCATGTACTGGTTAGCCATCAACCGGGAAGGCGTTTCGCTGGCTGAGTTGAGGCAAGATACCATGCCTGTGATCGCGCAACGGGCATTCCTGGAAGCGATGGAATCACTGCACCAACGATCGCTGGTGGAAAAAGTGGCACTGACGGGAAAAAAGCTGTTCACTCAACAACCTGTGGTGATGGAGTATGTCACAGAGCGCTTGCTAGTGGAAGTCTGCGAGGAATTGGTGAGTGGTGAGTTGACTCTGTGCGATCGATACGCATTCAGCAAAGCTCAAACCGAAGACTACTTGCGACAGACACAGATACGACTGTTGCTCCAACCGCTTTTAGCTCAGTTACTAGTACGGTTGGGGAGTCAACCTGCTGTGAAACAGTGTCTAGATCAGGCACTAGTGACTCTCAAAGCTCGACCCGTACCACAACCGGGCTATGCCGCAGGCAATCTACTCAATCTGTTCAGTCAGCTAGACGTTCACTTGAGTGGTTATGACTTTTCGAGCTTAACGATTCGGCAGGTTTACTTGCAGGGTGTGAATCTGCATCAAGTCAATTTTGCGGGTGCAGACTTCACGAAGTCGGTGTTTACTCAAACGCGCGGGGATATTTTAGCTGTTGTTTTTAGCCCCCAGGGAAACCTGTTAGCGACGGGAATCGATCGCACGATTCAGCTCTGGCAACTTACTGACAAACGACAAATTGTTACCCTGGAAGGACATTCTGCCTGGGTGATGTGTCTAGCGTTTAGCCCTGATAGCAATCTACTGGCAAGTGGGAGTAATGACCAAACGATTCGGTTGTGGGACGTGCTAACGGGGCAATGTGTGAAAACACTGCGAGGACATACTAGCGGGGTGCAATCACTGGCATTTAGTGCCGATGGGCGACTATTAGCGAGTGGCAGTAATGATCACACCATTCGCTTGTGGGATGTTGCGACCAGGCAATGTCTTGAAGTTCTAAACGGTCATACCGATCGTGTATTAACCGTCATCTTTCATCCAGACAATCAAACATTAATTAGTAGCAGCGACGATCGCACAGTTCGACTCTGGGATATCCAGTCAGGGGAATGTTTGCGAACCATCTCCACGCATATCAACTGGGTGTTGTCCACTGCCTTAAGTCCTGATGGCAAAACGTTGGTTACGGGGAATGACAATCAAACCGTAACGCTCTGGAATCTCGATACAGGTGACAGCCTGGGAACGTTACCAGAGTACAAGACTAAAGTATGGGCAGTCGCGTTTAGTCCCGATGGTCGCATTCTAGCTACGGGCAGTGAAGACAAGACTGTGCGCGTATGGGATGTTCACACCCGACAATGCTTGAAAACGTTCCAGGATCATACCCATCAGGTTTGGTTAGTCAACTTTAGCCCTGACGGACAAACCCTCGTGAGCAGCGGGGATGACCACACGGTTCGACTCTGGGATCTGCGATCGGGGCAATGTCTAACCACCCTGGAGTCTCACAGTAATTGGGTGTCGTCGATTGCCTTTAGTCCCGATGACCGCACTTTAGCGAGTAGTAGCAAAGACCAACGAGTCAGGCTCTGGGATGTAAGTACGAGTGAGTGCCTCAAGGTGCTGAAAGGGCATACCGATATTGTTACATCGGTTAGCTTTAGTCCCGATGGACAAACGATCGCTAGCGGCAGTGACGACTACACCCTTAAGCTGTGGGATGTGAAAACAGGAGAATGCTTACAAACGTTATGGGGACACTCCGATTGGGTGCAAGCGATCGCCTTTAGCCCTTCCCAAGATGGTGTTGGTCAAACATTGGTGAGCGGTAGCTGTGACAAAACTATCAAGCTGTGGGATGTACGATCGGGTGAATGTCTTCAAATCTTTGAGGGACATACCCATCGAGTGAAGTCCGTTGCCGTTGCTCCTCAAGCGGCACTGCTAGCGAGCGGTAGCGATGATCAGACAGTAAGAGTGTGGGATACCAATATAGGCACCTGTTTGCAGACTTTGACAGCACATACAGACTGGGTGTTGTCAGTCGCGTTTCATCCTGCGGGCAGTTGGTTAGCGAGTGGCAGTGGCGATCGTACCATTAAGCTCTGGGATATCCAGTCAGGAGCCTGCTTGCAAACGTTGGAGGGACACAGCCATCGAGTGCGATCGGTCACGTTTAGCCCTGATGGAAAGCTTTTAGCCAGTGGCAGTGAGGATCATTCGGTTAAACTGTGGGATATTGAGACTGGGATATGTCTGCGAACCCTCTCCGGTCATAGTCAAATTGTTTGGACAGTTGTTTTTAATCAAAAAGGACAAACGATCGCTAGTTGCAGTGAGGACGGCACAATCAGACTGTGGGATGTTGGTACTGGAGAGTGCCTGAAAATTCTCAGAGTTGATCGCCCCTACGAAGGCATGAACATCACAGGCGCGATCGGCTTGACTCTAGCCCAGAGAACAACCCTAAAGGCACTGGGAGCGGTAGAGTTGGAAGCATCGGAAGTTTAACGCCCTATTCATTCAAAACTATTAGGAGACTCACGATGAGCGAAGAGACGCAACAACCTGACTCGGAAAAACTAGACGTAGTTCGTTCGCCCAAAAACACCGATCGGGATCTGGAAGCAGAACGCGCTGGCAACCCGACTGATGCACCTGAAGTAGTGAGAAAGCTGGTTGTCATTGACGATGAGCCTGACGATTCGCCCAAAAACGATAGACCTGTTGATTTGACAAAGCTAGATCAGACGGTTGACATCTCTGAAGTAGTGAGAAAGCCCGTTGTGATTGACCCTCAATCTGCAACCGATGAGAGCGATCGCTCGCCCAAAAATGACAGAGATTTCAAAAGCTGACCGATCCACATTCAAAGGTGCAAAAAAGGCTATGGGACAACTGACTCCGATCTCGCTGGAAGATGGCACTACGATCTATATCGAAGCCACGGACGACACTGCTACGACTCGTGGTGATGTGGTACGTGGCAAGCCCTACGACGACAATACGCCACGGAGTCCTGTCATCATTGGTGAACCACCCAAGCAGATCGCTCAGACCTTTGAGGCGATCGAGCATACAGTGCGGGCGCATACTACCTACACGTTGAATGCGTTTAAGCAGGTGGCGATCGCTGAGGTCAGTGAGGTGACGCTCAAATTTGGGGTTAGCATCAGCAGTGAAGCAGGGATTCCTTACATCGCCAACGCGAAGGGTGGCTGCAATATGGAAATCACTGTGAAGTGCGAGTTTCCGAAGAAGACTGGGCAGTAAGATTTTAAGATTGATTTGTGTACTGGATTAGGTAAGCAATGAACTTCTGTAGAGTCATCTCTATCAACAGTGGAGCATACAATGATCAAGAAGATGAATGTTTTACTAGAAAGATTAATTCTCTTCCTCATGTGCCTTCTAATTATTTTATCTTGTTCTATTTTGCCCGTGAAGAAGTTCACTTTCTCTAAGAACATGGAAAACTCTAGGAAAGCCGTTGTAACCATAACTCAAGAAGCTCCTCGTAACTCTAGTTCAACTAATATAAGAGAAGCCATTGTGTCAACGGATGCTCCTAATCTTGAGGTGTATAAAAAATTGTTTTATATGAAGGATATAGTGGACGTATCTCAAGACCACTGGGCTTTTCAAGGCTTGCAGAGGTTGGTAGACGATTATGATGTAGTTCAAGTGTACGCTGACAATACTTTCAGAGGCGATCGTGCTGCTACTCGATACGAAGTTGCTCAACTAATTGAAAACGCTCTAGGATCAATGTCTAGAATAACAGCAAGCTCCGCTTCTAATTTGATAAAAAAGGAAGACTTTGAGAAAATGGATAGCCGTATGAAAGAATCTTTCGCTGAACTGCCAATTTTAAGGGGTCGAGTGGATGCCTTGGAAGCAAGAGTTAGCACCTTAGAGAGACATGAGAAAAGATAGCTAAAGAACTATGATAGGTAAAGAAATAATTGTTCTACTGAGAAATCTCGTACTTTTATGCTGTGTTCTTTTTGGACTTTTATTTCTAAGTGAGAGTGCTGTTGGTCAAGTAACTTCAGTCTCACAACTATCGGATGTAAAGCCTGGTCACTGGAGCTTTCAAGCCTTACAGTCGCTGGTAGAAAGGTACGGATGTGAAGGAGGTTATCAGGATCATGCATTTAGAGGAGATCGTGCCATATCCCGCTATGAGCTTGCTGCCGCTTTAAACGCTTGTCTCGATAGAGCGAATGAACTCATCATAGCTCCATCTATCGCCGATTCATACGTTGATGAAGAAACCCAAAAAAAATTACAAGAAGTTCTGAACCTTCTCAATCGAGAACTTAGACATCAGCAGAGTAGATTAGAACAATTAGAAAACAAACTAAGATTATTAGAAGTAAAAGAATAGACGTGAAAATTATATTGACCTCTATAGAAATGAGAAGCTAGATTTTTCTAGTTCTACTTATCGAGGATTGGGATCAGAGCCACATTTAGGCAACTTCGTTGTATCATCCCGCTGAACGCCTGTAAGATCTATACTAAGACCTCCACATCGCAAAATATTAGTGCTGAGATCAGCACCCTTCAAATTAGCCTCACTGAGGTTAGCCCCAGTGAGGTCGGCGTACTCAAGATGGGGTACAGTGAGGCGATTTGAACTGTTTGCATCAGTTAAATCAACTCCAACCAAGTTGGCTGAGGCAAGGTTAGCATTTACGAGCTTAGTGGCTCTGAAATTAGCGCCCCGAAGATCAGCAGTGTTGAGATTAGCCTTACCAAAGTCTGCACCTCTGAGGTCGGCAGTCGCCAGGGATGCGCCAGCAAGATTAGCGTTTGTAAAATTACCATACGTGAGATCAGCACCGCTTAATCTTGCTCCACTGAGATTGGCTCCCTTAAAGTTTGCTCCTCTTAGATTAGCATTTATCAATTTCGCTCGCTGTAGATCTGCTTTGTGAAGGTCAATATTGGACAAATCAAAATTAGCCTGCACTAATTCTTCAAGCGCTCGAAGCCTTTGCGAACCTTGCCCCTCCTCAGCGACAATTCTAAGCTGCCTGAATCTAATCTCTTTTGCGGCGGTGCTTCCTACAAATATTGCTAAACCAAGTGGAACAACCAAACCAAAACCAATCAACTTGAAGCGATCATTTCGCTGCTTTTTGACACTTCTCTGAATAAATTCCTCAGCTAAACTCGATAGCTTCAAATTCTCAGATTGTTCTTTTTGAAATGCTTTTGCATCGATTAAAAATCTTTCTGATAGCAAGTAATTTGTCGAGTGGTCACGCAGTTTCCACTCCTCTGCTGAAGCCTCAATCTTTCGCCTTCGCCTAAGCTGATCACGATTATCATTCACCCACTTTCGCAGTTGTTTCCACTCTCTAATCAAAGCTTCATGCACTACCTCGACGGTCTCTTCTCCAGACTCTTCATTGCGTCCAGTCACAAGCAACCGAGACTCAGCACTCGCCAAAAGCGTCACCAATTCCCAATTCTCCACGTCTGTATGAGTTGCTAATCGTCGGGTATCCTCCGTTCCCTCGCCAAGGCGCACTAGCTGCAAGAAAATCTGCTGTGTCTGTTTCTGTTGCTCTTTACTCAACTGGGCGTAGATTGCTTCTGCATGGTTTGCCAGCGCCCTCGCCACTCCGCCAATTTCTGAGTAAGCCTCATGTGTCAACTGCCCCCGTTTTTGCTTTGCCCATAGTTGAGTTAATGCAAACTCTAGCAGTGGTAAACTTCCGGGTTCCCGTCCTACATCGTCCAGAATGCGATCGACTAACCCTGCCTCTAGCTGCATACCCACTTTTACTGCTGGTTGCACGATCGCCGATCTCAACTCCTCCCGATTCATCGGACCCAGCTTCAAATCTGCCTCATGCAGCGCATCTGCCAGCGGACGATAGGCATACGCCTGCCCACAAAAATCAGCCCGCAACGTCAAAACTATTTTTAGCCCCGGTACATCTTTCACGCCTACCAGCAGCACATCGATCAACGATTGGCGTTCCTCCTCTGCACAGAGCGTAAACAACTCCTCAAACTGGTCGATCACCAGTAGCAAGCAGCGTGTAGTCGGAGTGTACCGGAGAATCTCTGCCACCACATCCTGCAATGTCACCGTCCCGTCTCGCAGTGCCTTCGCACGATGACTCAGCAGCACCAGCGGATCAGCATTTGGTTCAGGAGCCTTCAATGAGAGCAATGCTGCCGCTAAATTGTGAAACGATCGCTTATCCGGGTAGCCAGGACGCAGCTTACAAATCAACCAACCCGTCTCTTGAGCCAATCGCGGCAACAAACCAGCAAACACCAGCGAAGATTTCCCACTGCCAGAAGCCCCTACCACCGCCACCAATGGCTTCGTTTTAACCGCACTCACCAACCCCTGCCGAACGCCCCCATCCTCCCGTACGACATCCTCAATAAACGCCTCGCGCCCGAAGAAAAACTCCGCATTCTCTTCCTGAAAAGCAGACAACCCTTGATACGGGCAGGATGGCATTTCGCCAAAGTTAATAATTTCCTGCTCCGCATTCAAATCAGTCTTTGATGGTTGTACCTGAAGCAACTCCGTAATCTGGCTGCGGATCGCCTGCAAGAGCGTGTCAAACGCCTGCTCCGTCCAACCGTTGTAAATGCGATCGCCAATCTGAAGATCGCCCCCTGCAACCTCCTGGATATGAAGGTTGTACTTGGCAAGCTTCTGCAAAACCTCCCGACGACTACTCCCACGCAAAATCTCACGGAGAGCGGCGAGGTTTTCCTCAGCCTGCTGTCCGTCCTCAATCCGCTGCAAAATGACATCGAGGTCGTTATTTTGAGACATGTTAGTGTTTTAGCAGAGAATTAGGAAAATCTCCATCGACCAACAATCATCACCGACAAAGTTCCTGAAGCTAGCAAGGCAAAGAAGTCTATGAGTCTGAATTTCAGAAAGGATATGGCGATCGCTTTTGTGGCTTGAGTCGTCTTAACTAATCTAAGGTGGGCTGTATCCGCCTGCTGCCGCAAAAGCAATTCTTCAAACTAGCTGTCATTTTGCCGCTTTAACCGCCCAAAAGCTGATCGATATCCACCATTGCCCCTACCCCTTCATCTGTAGAGCCACTTCAAAAATCACCTTCAGTAGTTGCGCCAGCGCTGCACCTTCTTTGCTGCTCAGCCTACCGAGTCACATCGATCGTGGTTTGAGCCTGTAAGCCAGTCGCAGCTTGGTAAGCAGGGTCTACCTCGTACCTAAAGATCACATGGTCAAACTGAGACAGCAGCATCGCTTTCAGCAGCTTTAGCGCCCCGCAGAGATAATGGCTGCTCGATCGCCAATCGCCTTGGTTCATCCCAATCACATAATCCACGTGCTGACCTATTGCCTCTGCCTGCACCTCCGAGTAGCATTCATCAGCACGTGCACCGCCCTTCTTTGCGAACAGCTTGAACATCCCCGCTAGCTACTCCGTTTCCAAAAACTATGCCTTCCCTTGCTTAGCCTCTGGTTCCAGAATAGGCAGCCACTGTAATTTCAGTACAACGTTTCAAAATGAGAATTGCTGGAGCAGTATAGCTTGTAATCATGTTCGCAATTATTAAGTTGAAATCTAGTGCAGTGTAGCTACTTCTTGAAAAGTCTCTCTGCCAGCGCTTTGCTGATGAAACGAACTGAACCAAGATGATCATGATCAAGGCAAGTAAGCCGCAAATTAACCGGATTCATTGAGCCTTCCTGATGCCTAGATGTCACCGTAAGCTCGGAGTTTTCGACTGTTTTATCACATCCCCCTACATACTCACATTGCCGGTGTAATGACAAAAGGCGAACAGTCCAAAAAGGATGCGGTACACTCACCCTTCCTAATTTCGGATGTTGAATCACGGGTGGCTTGGCTGCCACATCGTAAATGGATAGCCGATCGCTCTTATGAGAATTACACCAGCCGCAAGCAATCCGTAGATTATTTGGGTCGTCGTCTCCGCCACTTGCAAACGGAAAGACGTGATCGATCTCCATCTGAAAATCCCGTCTGTTTAAGCCGTGAGGCTTGAGGTAATCGATAAATTGAGGCTGCGGGATTTCCTCAGAGGTTACGCGCCGCAAGAACTTGCCGATCGCCCACTGCGAAAATTGATATCCACAAATCCAACAGCGCGGTTCGGGTCCATAAACATCCCATAAAGCATCTTTAATGTTGGAATCAAATGCAACGCGACTACGTGCTTGTCTTCTCTGAATTTCCTTATCGACTAAACGAGAAATTTGTTTAATCAGTTCGCCATGCTTACTCACCTCAATGTTAGTGAACAACGATGGCACTTCAATCTTCACCGCATGAACGATGTGAGCATAACCTGGGTAGCCTTCTACAAATCGCTCTGGATCACAGATTGACTCGAGAAACCATTGAGTCCAGAGAGTATTAATATCTGCCCGCAAGACACTGTCCTGCTTACCTGTAATAAAGTCAGGCACTCGAAGTCCGGCGATGCTGTTCAGACTTGTCATCTGCCAGCTAGTTTCTAACCGGGTGGATGTAGTCTCTAAAAATGAGCAAATTGCTTCAAAGTTCATGAATGCAGGCTAATCTTTCATTTCTATGCGATATTGGTCTACTCTAGGCAGTCTCTCTGGATCCTTCCGATACTCAGACCAGAGTTTTGCCCATTGTTTTCTCCTGCCTGGAGCATCTTTCCTTACTCCTTCAAGATTCCATCCTCTGTTGAAATAGCTTGGCTTGACTTCACACAGCCAATCATCCACCAATTGCGGAATAGTCTGTACATTGCTAATTCCTAAGCGGCGTTCACAGAGGTATTGAAAGAAGTCAGCTGCCAGAATAGTTAATGAGACTTTGTTGAAAATATTCGATGTTCTGGGTGATCCCCAATAATTGGGGGCACTATCGTCGTAGCGATCTGCAAGTTTGTCTCGAACAGCTAACCAAAATGCGGCAAATACATCGCGCCACGGTCCTTCAAGTTGACCCCAATATGCAAATGGTGTAGAAAACCCCTTTGATTCCCAGTCTGCGGTAATGTCAGAACTTGATAAATATGTTCGTTTCCATTTGTCTGCATAATCGTTCTTTTCTCCAAAGAGCCGACCACCTTTCAAATCCTGAAAAATTCTGACAAGTGAAAGAAGTACATTCCATTGAAGGAGATCGTTATTTTCTGAGGTTAACCCACGTTCTACCAAGCGGTAAAAAGGGCTGCTTGGATTTCTGGTAAAGTACGCCACAGCTCTCGACTCTTCAAGCTGGATTCCCGATCTCTCCAGGCGATCAGAAACCCTGGTCAGTTCCTCGTTAGACAGGCTGGTGGATACGATCGTTCCTAAAAGCGCTTTGCCAATAGGGGTTGCCTTTTGGTTAACAACCACAAACTGAAAAACGTGTTCTGCCGGATCATCGGTCACGAGTAGAGAAATCGGTAAGCGTCGAGCAATTTTCGCTTCGATCACTCTCTGTGCTGAGTCTGGCTCGGCTCCGTTGATGATTATCTGTTCAATCTCATCCCTGTAAGGCGGTCTACTGGAGAGAAACTTGGCAGACTCAACTGCTCCCCGTAGTCGGTGCTGACCATCGACTACAACGATAGGACGGAGAAAAGAGATCATCGCATCTTTTGAGTATCCAAGGAATTCATCTCCGCTGAAAGAGCTTCCCAATTCTTCTAGCAACCTGACTCTAGCAGCTACTTCTTCCCAGAAATCAAAAATATGTGACTCATCTGAAAAAACAGCTCCTGCTGATTCCTCTGAATCTGTAGCGTCTTCCGGAGACTCATTCGTATCTCTCTCGCCATCAGCAAAATCAGAGTCCGTGGTAGTTTGTGGCTCAATTGCTTCAAAGGCTGTCCGCCTCATTAGATCGACTAAAACCTTCTCAGAAGGCTGTTGACCAGCAAGGCTAGAAACTCGCCGCTCAAGGTCAGATTTTACTCTTCTAAGCAACTCAAGCAGACTTAACGATTCTAGAGGCTCAGATTGAATTGTTAAAATGCCAGTTTGGGCAAAGGGCGAATGTTCAATATTGGCATCTGGCTTAAACTCCACTACACCCTGATTCGTATGGCGAGTCGCGCAAAGCAGTGGATTCTGGATAATATTGCTATCGTTGCTGTAAAAGTCAACAAGCTCCTTAATACGCTTCTTATCTTCCTCGCGCTGAAAGCCAGTTGTCTCTTGCGTACCACCAATTTCTTTTTTCTGGGGGATACCAGCCCAATCGTCAATCTCCGTCGCTGGGGCAGCAAAAAGGATCAACCAACCCCCTGCGTCGGTTTGCCGGATACGGACTGCTCTGTAGGAGGTTGACATGGAGATTGTCATAATTCGCGATATTTTCGGTGGACTCTCAAATCTTTAGACAGGCAGGAAAGCACTCAAATCAAATTCATTTTCGCTGAGTTGGGCACTTTTACCCTCAGATCCTAACAAAAGTAGAATTTGTTCTAGATGATCCACTGTACCTTTGAGCATCTCTTCAAGTACTTCCAGTCCACCGTTGGCGTACTCTTCAAAGGCTTGAGAGCGCTCTGCTGAAGAAGCTTCATTTGAAGCAAGGATTTTGGGATCAGCACTATCAGCAACTGCAATAAGGTTCATTACCATGTCGTACCCCCTAGCACTGAAGGTTTCCCGATGGATTGGGGATGGTTCGCTCTTAGAAACTTCGCTAATCAAAGGCACTCTTCGCCTATGCTTTATCCCTACTGTGGCAGCGAACGCCAAAACATCAGCATAAGTTTCAAAAGGACCAGTTGTAGTATCAGAGGCTGTTAGAGATCGCACTAAATAAGCCTTATCCTTGGCAACCTTTATTCGAGTGTGATCAGCCATTGTTGTGAGCCTCCAGTATCAGCCGCTAAAAGGTATGAATTTTTTATTGAAATTAGGATCTAATTGACGTGTCCTACCTCCCTAATTTCTGAGTATTCGTACTCATCAGGGCTTTGCTGCACCAGTGGATAGGTGGTTCCCCTTAGCTCGATCGCATCGACTTGACAATCAGGCTTTGGAGAATTGTAAGTCAAGACGTACTGGTGCCCAACACAATCTGCCATTTCCTCTGCCACTTCGCCGCGCCATTGGGTCTTCGTCACCAGTACCACCAACTGATTCGCCAGCACTGGAATCGCCCTTGCTACTTGTCGTCGATAAATTTCATCTAGGCTGCCAAACGGCGAATCCATCACGATCGGAAACGTGCTGCTGTCCGGCATCAGAATCCCAGACTTGCCTTTGCTCCATTCGCGGATGCGATCAATAATCGCCCCAATAAACGACAGGCTCAAAATTTGGTTCTCACCCGTCGAAGCCGCAACGGAGGTATGCTGTCCCGCCATCGTCTCCTCCAGGGTCAGTTCATACTTTTCATTCAGCTTGGGCACGTAGGGCGTAAACGAGATTTGACTAAAAATCTCCTGCACCCGTTTTTCCAGCTGTAACCGAAAGAGTTGCCCTAACCCTTCCTGGACTTGCTTGAGACGAGCGATCGCATCCTCAGTCGCCTTAATTCTTCGCTGCACTTGCTCTTGACGGGCTTCGCTCATGCGGTGCTTTTCGATCTGCCGTCCCAACCCTTCCATTTGGGTTTCCCATTCTTTGATCTGCTGCTGGTTGGCCCCCTGGTCTAGTGTCAGTTCTCGAATTTTCTGCTCTACCTTATCCATACGGCTCTGAAGGTTACGAATATCTTCGCTGGGACTTTGCCGCAGTTTCTCTCGAATGCTTTCTAGCACCTCCTCCACATGGGAAAGCGACATTTTGAATTGATTGATATTGGCTTGTTCTTGATCAACCTCCTGCCAAAATTCTGGAACCTGACGATCGATCGCGTCTACTTGCGCCCCCATACGAATCACAGTTTCCTCAACATCTGCTAAACCCGCTTTGTATAGATAAGCCGTCACATGACGATGAGGCTCTGATCCTCCAGTTAACTCTGTGCCACAGATACAGCGATTGTGGGTTAGGAGATCTTGAACAAACTGCTGTTTGATGTCCGCAGGCAATTCTCCCCGTTGCCTCAGCCCATCCACTAATCTGCGAAACTGAGCCGTGGCATCTCCCAGCAGCACCATGTAGCCCCGACTCGAAACCGCCTGCCGCAAGTTTGCCCGGCTCTGCTTCAGCTTCTCGCGGGTCAATTTCTCCTGCGCCTCCAAATCATCCCGGCGCTGCTGCAACTGCTCCACATCAGCTAACTCCCGGAGGCGCTGACCCGTGGTTTGCTTGATTTTGTCTTGATGACCCAACTCCTGCTCAATTTCTCCTTGGCGCTCCAACAAGCGATCGCGATCTTGTTCCAGGTTGTCTTTCTGCTTCAGCAGTTTTTGAGTCTCCGGATCGCCAATCTGTCCTAATTCTTTCTCTAGCGATTTCCGAGCTTCCCCTAAGTGCTTGACGGAGCGGTTCAAAACCTCCACGCCCAGCAGAATTTTGGTTGCCTCAGCAATCTCGGCTTTCTTGTTCGATCGCACAATCTGTTCAATCCGCTCCCCGTCAAAGAAGAAGTAGCGATGCAAACTCTCCGGCAAAATCCGCCCAATCACATCTGGGTCTACCGTTCAAACTATGCCGAGTCAAAGTCAAAGTGCCAACACATTAAGC
>NZ_JBJPHU010000117.1:0-20929 GCF_052939515.1 Phormidesmis sp. 146-33 | reverse complement strand
TTCAGATTTCTGGCGATTTGGCAACCCCTTCTTGAGAATGGTGCAAGATCTGAGTTACCCAAGCTGCGGGCAAGTCCATCATTTATGCAGCGATGAAAGGACATTATGGACTTCTCCAACAAATATCTGGCGAATTGCATAATCGTCTGCCTTGAGTCCCCACAAGTTAGTAGAGTAATAACTCACACACGACCTGCACTAGCGTTACTACTCGTCACACACTATTTGTTACACACTATTTGTCACACACTACTAGGCAGTTAGTCAGGAGAATTGTGCATGATAGAAGAACCTGGAGTGCCATTGAGATAGCACATCTGTCTCTGCTTGACCTGCACCGAATCGTCTGCACTATTTGAGAACCAGAGAGGAAATCTATGCCAGTTCATCAAGAGCATTTACTTCAAGATTGGAAGAATCAACTGCAAAAAAAATCGTTTATTCAACGGTACTTGCGATCGCCTTTGTCGATTTCTTGGTCAAAATTAAGCATGTTCTTTCAAAGCCCGCAGCCCATTGACGAAGGGGAGTTTGCAGAAGCTGAACAGCCGCTCCGCGAAGTCTACTTTGCACGAGTTGCTAATGCGCCATCTAAGGGTATCAGGGTTCAGGGTCATCCATCGCTAACGGCTCAACTGATTTACATTTTATACAATGGTGATGATGTTACTGTGTTCTTAGAACAATCGCTACACGAGAAGCAACTTCAATGGGTGCAAGTTCAGTTTGGGTTTGAGGTAGAAACAACAGGCTGGGTTGCGGCTGAGGTGCTTGGGGATTGGGAACTCGATCGCCTTGTTCTTGAACACGTCAAGCTATTTCTAACGGTTTCGGACGATTGGTATTAATCTAATTGCACCAATCAGCCGCATCGCTCATGTTCTAAGACCACTGTAGGTTCAGAGAATGGATTAGAAGGATCAGTAATTAGCAAACGATCCACAAGTCCGATGTTTGCCTCTGCGCCGCTATCTTTAAGGAACTATCATCATATGGAACGTCTGCTGGGTACGCTAGAGCATTCTTTTTGGTTATATGACCAAGTTCTGCCGATTCACTTTGCCTTGAGTGCTAGAATCAGCGGCAGCTTTAGCCTTGACCAACTTCGGAAGTCGCTGTCCCAGGTGCAGATGCAGCATCCTTTACTTCGGGTAGGCATTGCAGTTGCAGAAACCGGACACCCCAAATTTGTCGAGCAAACTGCGCCTATTCCCCTTCGATGGGTGCTGCGGGAAAATGACCACGACTGGCAGCGAGAAGTAGAAATTGAGTTGACTCGCTCCTTTGACTGGCGGACTGCCCCTCTGGTTCGGGTTGTGCTGTTGCAATCGGAGCATCTATCTGAGTTAATTGTGACCTGTTATCATGCGATCGCTGATGGTCTATCAATCGCCTGCCTCATTCGAGACATTGTAAAAGGCTTGGAATCTGAAAGTTCTGCGCTACAACCTTTATCAAAGGCTCACCCGATTGAACAGTTAATCCCAATTCATGAGCAACAAACATTACCGCAAGAACCCCGGCTTCGCGAGTACTCCACTACGGTTTCTAGTCGTCCTCGTTCTCGTATTAGAATGGCTCTGTTGTCTACCCAGTTGACCCAGCAGGTGTGCGATCGTGCTCGTCAAGAAAATACCACTGTACATGGTGCAATTAGTGCAGCATTCTTATTAGCGATGGCGCGTCAACGAGGATCGTCGCTGATATGTCAGTCCCCGATCAATGCGCGATTTGCTTTGCAAAGTTCTGAAGGATCGCAGTTGACTCCAGCAATCAGTCAAGCTGTGGGACTCTATATCTCCTTTGGCTTGACTCAGCACGATCTCAAGGAAGATTCATCCCTATGGGAAACGGCGCGGTCTCTGAAGTCTCAACTCTCAAAATCGAGGCTGCCGACTCAACTGTTTGAGGTCATTCGTCAGCAGCAAAGGCTTACCGCATCATTGCCAGAGGCGCAAACGGTTTTCCAGGCGATGCATCAAGCGCATGGTTATGATCTAATCGTGACTAACTTGGGACGCTTGCCATTTGAACAACAATTTGGCTCATTGCAGATCGAAGCCCTCTATGGCCCAGCGGTGTTAACTGGAATGGAGAATGAGCGGATTGTAGGAGTCGCGACCTTGGGCAGTCAATTGTCCGTGACAGTGACTAATCCCGCTACGGTCACTTTGGAGCAGGCAAGTGCAAGTTTGGCAGAAGCTTTGGAAGTCTTAAGTGAGGGAGTTTTATTGCCTTCAAATCCCGTTCTCTCTTTGTAGTTTAATCCCTTAGAGCAATGGAAAATAACAGGACGAGCCGTCAAGCTTATTGGCGCACGAACACGACTTTAATTTTTAGTCTCTTGATGGTTTGGGTGTTAGCCTCACTAGTGTTCAGCATTTTGCTGGTGCAACTGCTCAATAACATTCGGCTCGGCGGAGTCCCATTTGGCTTTTGGATGGCGCAGCAAGGCTCAATCTACGTGTTTGTCGCCCTAATTTTTATTTATGCCGTTCAAATGGATAGGCTCGATCGCAAGTACATCCGTGGCAGTCTCCCTCAATCGCACTCCAGTTCCAATATACCGAGGCTTAACTTATGTCAGTTGAAGGTTAGACGATTGTTTTAGTTATCCTTTCGTTTGTGCTTTATATCTATATCGATACGAAGGGATTTTTTGATTGTGGCGTATCTGATTCCCGCGATCGCACTCTCTTTTTTGCTGACCGGATTTTTTGTGCCGCAACTCGGCTTTACCTTTAGCGATATTGTCGGACGATTGAATGCGCTGCAAACGGATCTGGGCTTCAGCGAGTACATTCAGCCTTTTGCGAACATGACTCCACCGCCCGCAGAGATTCAAGCTCTGGTAGAAGATTTGCGTGACCCTACTCACAACATTGAGCACGCGCAAGGATAATCGTGTTCTACTTGTGAGAATTTGGTGGTTAGTAGTTAGTGGTGAATCAAAGGCTAAGAACTAACTACTAACAGGGAGCATTCCAATTGTGCAAACTCTCGGATTGCCCCCCTCACGAAGTGGGGCGAGAGCTTTGCCAGCCCGTCTCCCCAGGGAGAGGGAGTCCGGCTTAATGGGTCAGGGGATGAGGGTCTTCAGTTTAATTGCACCCAGCTACTTAGATACTACAAGTTTGTCCTTAAATAAACGTAAATTCGATGAAGTTTTTTGCTTCGTTCTCAAGCTTCTGCCTTCCAATCCGCCAACTCTGGGAAACTTTCAGAATAGGGGTTGGGGCGCAAAAGAGCAGAATACCGAAGCGAAAAACTGTTGTCGAACTCACGTTAAATCAACCAATGGAATATAAATCTGCGTTCTTTGACCGATCGCAATGGCCACATCCTGGCTGATTGTAGGAAATAACTTGTCTTCCCATCTGAACGATCACTTCTAATAGCTCTAAGTAACCAGTTCAAGATTCTCCTTGATTCAGTTGTAACAATGCGATACGGCAGATACTCATGAAATGAGGTGAAGCTTACAGAGGCTAATGACTGTCTATTCACACATTAGCTCAGGATCAATGGGATTCATACTAACTTAGAACCTCAGTTCATAACCTAGTAGACTGTAACCATTCGCTCACAACCTCAGCTATTTTGTTGCTAACAAATTTTAAAGACTCGGAAGGCAAGTTTAGATCATGTTCAAGTTGGCTCTCAAACACTTGTAGGAAACCTGGCTTGCTTTCTACTGAGTGAGTGAACATCAAAAAAACATTTCTACTGATGTATTGCTGATTAAACTGATCTAGGTAGATGTGCACCAACCGTTTACAGTGTGATTGCAAACATTCGTCTAGCAATTCTTGAATGGTCTCAATTGCTTTATCATCTTGTAAAGCCAAGCCAGGATTGAGTTGCTGACACTGCTGAAGAAATTCCTTTAAGATATTCCTACTATATTTTCCTAAGTGACGAGCAACTTGATATTGTTTTTGCAATTCTGGATGCTTGCGCTTTAACACGATCGCAATCTCAGCCTGTGTTAAATTTAACCCTAGCCAAAGCTTTAGCAGAGTTTGCCCCGTTTCTGGAATCGTTGTAAATAGCTGAGAAACTAAAGATTCGACTTGTTCTCTTTCTTCGGTCTGGATAGCGGATTCCAAAGGTGTCGGCATCGGATCAGAAACAACTTCATCACTTTCAAGCGTCAGAACTCGATTTGTTCGATAGTCGCGCGCCGATCGAATGCATGTTGAAAGCATCGCTTGAATCGTGTTTGCATCAGCAAGTTCCGTCAGTGTGATCAACTGATCCTGCTTCTGGTTGTAGCAAGCAGCGATCTGAACTAACTCTTCCTGGCTCGGCGCTTCTAGACTTCGACTATTGTGCCTTGACTGAGGTTGACAAACCGTGCTGTGGCAGTAGACTGCAAAGCAGTATGCATCAATCTGACTCGTCTCTATTCCTCTGGATGCCAAAGCTTCTTTGAGTTCTTTGCGGCTTAAGTCCTTTAACAGCCCATAATCAGAGAACTTTTCTCGCTTTGCTTCGAGGTCTTGAGTATAAATGGTATTGCCAATAAAGCGGTATATTGCTGTTTTCGCATAGCCTTCCAAACTGCTCTGATGGTCTAACTTAAAACTTCGGAAGAGTTTGGCGGGTTGATTGACGAATAAGTTACCAATCTGAAACAAATCAGCTAACGAATACCGATACTGAACAGATTGAAATTGCTTCTGTAGCTTCTGTGCTGCCTGATAGCACACTTCTTGTAAGAAAGCTGACAGATGCTTTTCTGCTATTGGCCGCTCACCGACTTGAGCCTTCTCATTCTGTAGAATCTTAAGAAAATGAAGTGCCCACGCTTCGGCGGTTTGTTCTGGATACGATTGCACTTGTTGTTCGATGCTGCGCTCTAAAGCGGATTCTGTTACCCATCGGGTCAGCGTCAGACTTTTTCCTGCATCTGGAAAGCTCAGGAATGTAGAAAATTTTTGCACATTGCTTTGACGTTTCTTCATTTTTCTGACTCACTAGAAACGAATATTACTAGAAGACTAGGCCAGTTATCTTCCTGGCTTTCTCACTGATTCAAGCAGTTGTGATTTTACAAACTGAGACCATGCTTCTGTAGTCTTAGAAAAGTTTTGAGCGCTTATGATCAAGGTACAAGATTAAACAGAAAAGCTGTCTTAACCTCTTATGCAATGTTATTGACATAGTTCAGCAACCTCCGTTGCACAAGTCTGCCAACCTTGTTGCACAAGTGTGCAATCGAGTGATTAGTTGATTTCAAATTTTGTAAAAGGCGGTTCATTTGATTGTTCAGATTGATGATTTGTTCTATCATCTACTAAGCTGAGAAACTTACATTTTCGGGGTCTCAACGATGAGTCAAGATCTCCCCAAACAAGGGATACTTAAAATACTGGTAGTCGATGATCACGAACTAATTCTAAGTGGAACGATCGACTTGCTAAGACGGCACTATCCCCAAGCCAAACTCTTTACTGCTAAAACAATCCAGAGCACCCTCCAGCAGGTCGAAGTGCTTCAGCCCGATCTCGTGATCATCGATCTCGCCTTACCCGAAACCTCCGGGGACGCTGCCGAACTCAACGGTGGTATTAAAAGCTTGCGAACCTTAATGAAAACCTATGTCACTCTTAATTTGGTGGTGCAAAGCAGCTATGTCAAAGCACTGGTGCGAATTAAATCCGACATTGATGCTCATGAAGGAGGATTTACCGTCGCAGACAAAGGGCTTTCGAGCCAGGAGATGTTGAACCGAATTGACCTGGCCCTGAGAGGAGTCACACATACCAAGGATCTGCGAATGCCACCAGGAGAGGTCAAATTAGAATGGATTGAATTACTTAATTTCGCATTTAGTGAAGGATTAGAAGATAAAGTCATTGCTGATCGCATGAGAGTCTCTCTCAGAACGGTGCGTCACTACTGGGCTAAAGTTCAAGATGTGCTTGGTGTCTACCTCGAAGACGGCAAAAGTCTCCGCATTCAAACTGAGAAACGAGCCAGAGAAGAAGGGTTTATCGATTAACTAATCTTGTAAGGAATAAACCATTGTTGCTTGCCAGTTGGAACGAATTGAAGCAAAAAATGGCGCTGTGGGCGGTCACTGCATTGCCAGGAATTGCTGCTTTGGGGATGGTGATTCTCGTGCGCCTCAGTGGGTCACTACAATTTCTGGAGTGCGTGACGCTTGATTCCTTTCTGCATCTTCGACCTGCCGAGCCGATCGACGAGCGAGTGGTCATTGTCGGAATTGACGAAGTAGATATCCAACAAATTGGAAAGTACCCCATCCCCGATCGTGAGATTGCCAAACTACTTAGAACATTGCAGAAATACCAGCCTAGAGCGATCGGACTGGATCTCGTGCGAGACATCGCTGTTGAGCCGGGTCATCTTGAACTAGTTGCAGCCCTCAAAGAGATCAAAAACTTAATTGCAGTTGAAAAGGTTTTACCGCTTCCCATTCAGCCACCTCCTAACTTACCTCCTGAACAGATCGGTTTTGCTGATGTTTTGTCCGACAATGACGGCAAAGTTAGACGCGCTCTGCTGGGAGCCAAAAGGCCTGAAAACGATGAATATGTATTCTCTCTGCCTTTACGACTGGTAGAGCGCTATCTCAAAGCAGAAGGGATTGAACTAAGTAACGGCATTCGTGATCGCGAAGCAATGCGATTTGACTCAACAGAGCTTCCTCGCGTTGCTCCAAATGCTGGGGGCTACAAAGGTACAGATGACTTCGGCGTTCAGCTACTTGTCAATTACCGCAGCGGTTGGCAACGATTTCGCACACTATCGCTTCGAGAGATTAACGAGATTGAAAAGCCCAATGTGCTACGCGCAGCCCTGGGTGGAAAGATCGTGTTGATTGGGGTAACGGCTCAGAGTGTTAAAGATTCGATTAGTACTGCTGCAATTGCAACGTTGCAACCGCCCGGAAAGATTTATGGCGTAGAGTTTCATGCCCATGTGGTGAGCCAAATTGTTAGTGCAGTTCTCGATGGACGACCCATGCTGCAAACTTGGTCACAGGGTTGGGAATATGTTTGGATTGTGGGTTGGGGTATTTTCGCCATTTATCTCGGTCGGAGGTCACGATCGCCCCTCAGAAACCTGGTGTCTGTTGCCGGAGTTAGCCTTGGTCTAGTAGGACTGGGGTATGTTTGCATCCTCAGAGGGTGGTGGATTCCAGTCGCACCCGCTCTACTAGCTTTGGTGACCAATGGGGCGATTTTGAGTGCGTTTTATCAGTACGATCGCGAGTTGAGATCTCAGATTGAGCTACGTCACCGCACGATTGAACGAACCTTTGTTGAACTTCATCGCGGCCCTCTGCAAACCTTGGCCAATCTCTTGAGGCATGTCCAAGACCAGGATATAGAACCCCGTCAACTACTCGAAGACCTCAAAGATCTCAACTATGAAATCCGAGAGATCGGCGAATACCTGCAACTAGAGGCCCTCGATCAAGAAGAAAGTCTGCGTCTCGGCAGTGGTCTAATTCTAGACTTAAAGCTGCCCATTCGCGATCTGTTCTATGAAGTCTACAGCCATACGCTCCAGCGCGGCTTTCCCTGCTTTGAAACGCTAAGAGTAAAAGCTTATTCGTTCGATTCGATCGAAGAGCAATACTTGACCATCGAACAAAAGCGCGAACTCTGTCAATTTCTAGAAGAAGCCCTGTGCAATGTGGGTAAACATGCTAAGAAAGTAACTCGGCTTAGTGCAACTGGACAGTACAAAGAACGCCAATACACCTTGAGTATCAAAGACAATGGGGCTGGGACTCGATCAGAGTTACAAGGGCGCGGAACCAAACAGTGTCTCGCGATCGCCAGAGGGTTAAGAGGGACATTTCAGCGAACTTCACTGAATGAGAAAGGAACTTTATGTCAATTAACCTGGTCTCTAACAGGTAAAACCTGGAGCTTTGCCCAAATCGGACGCAGAACTAAAGCTTTGGTTCTAAATTGGTTAAATTTCAGCTTCAACAAAAAATAACGAACGGCTAAACGAACCGTTAGATTGTTAGAAGCAGTCAACGAAACATTTGCGCTTTTATCGGTATTGTTCAGTTCAACCAACCTTTGCCTCACCAAATTATGACTCTAATCAATCGGTTCCTGAATAAAAGTATCAACCTCAAATTCATCATTGGTTGTACGTTGAGCTTAGGGCTAGTAGTTACTTCATCGGCTGAAGCCGCTTATGTCCCTGGTGCTCAAAAACCTGCCCCAAAAGGTCGTCGATCGGACGCAGGAACAACCAGAGGCTGTGTTGGAGGAGAACTGCCGCTGACTGTTTTGGCTTCTCGCACTTATATTGGGCGGACAACATCTGGGCATCCTACATTTGCTTGGTTTGTCCCGCCTGACTCCGTAGCCAAACCTATGAAATTTGTGATCTACGAGTGGGTGCCAAACGGCAAGCCCAAGGCCATTCGCCAACTGTCCTTGCAAAGTTCACCGGGCATCATGAAGCTGTCTCCCTTCTCTAAGAACGAACCAGGACTGCAACCAGGGAAAGACTACTTCTGGCAGGTCGTGATTCAGTGTGATCCAGATAATCCATCGGGTGATTTAGTCAGCGGAACTAGTATTGAGGTTGTCGCAATGTCTACCTCTATGCAAAATAAACTCAGTAAAGCGGGCAACAGTGCTGAGAGAGCCAATATCTACGCTGAAGAAGGATTATGGTATGACGCACTAAGCGAAGCTCTCAAGCAAGCCCAAGCATCGAAACTGGGGACATTAGGTGCAACGCTGTTGAATGATCTAGCTCAGTCAGAAGTCTCAAAAACGATGCCAGAATCATCGTCTCCAGAAGGGAATACGATCGCGAAACAGAGTGTAACCTTAAAGCAGATTGCAGGCAGCGCACGTTAGAGACTTAAAGATTTTTGGGATAAATTCTTCTCTGTCGTTGCTGAACAATGGGATTAACGCGCTCCTGGCCCCAATTCCAAGGGACTTCCAGCCTTTCAAACTCAACAGTTCAGATTCAGATTCAGATCCGGATTCAGCAATGCCTCTTTTCTTTGAGCAGTTTTTGCATAACCAGCTCATAGAAATACCCACTAGATGACTAAGAGAGCATCCGCATGGGTCGAACTGCCGGAATTTCTTGCAGTAGACCCTTTCTGTTTTAACCAGACACAGGTGCTCGATCGTCTATCGGAGTGGCAACATGTTAGAAACAATTCCAATCTCGACCTCAGAGACAGCATCTACCTCTAAACCTGTAGAAACGTCACAGCAGGTGCAAATTGAGGTTTTGGCAAGTGGTCTAGATAGTCCCCGTAAACTAAGCTTTGGTTTGGATGGGGCGCTTTACGTCGCCGAAGCAGGACGAGGGGGAACAGACACGAGTATTCCGTCTCCAAGTCAACCCGGCGCGTTTTTGTCATATGGAGCAACGGGTGCGATTACTCGAATTCAAAATGGGGTCGCAGAACGAGTTGTCACTGGGCTGCCATCGCTGGCATTACCGGATGGATCAGATGCAGCGGGTGTCAATAACATTGAGTTTGATGCCGATGGAAACGCCTACGCGATCGTGGGTCTTGCTAGCAATCCAGCCAACCGCGACAGCATTCTACAAGTTCCTGATTTTAGCCAGTTAATCTCGATCGACAGTTTTGACGGAGGTTCTTCCTGGACAAGACTCCGGGATTTTGGCGCTTATGAACAAAATAACAACCCTGACCAGCAAGATGTCAACACCAATCTTTATGACTTGCTGATTAAGGACAATACCGCTTATGTCTTAGATTCGGGTGCGAATGATTTACTCAGTCAGCGAGCTTTTGGTGGCGACCTGAATTTAGAAGCTGTCTTTCCAACTCGGACGACGACGAACCCAATCACGGGTGAATCTGTCGTACGGCAGTCTGTTCCGACCTCAATTACCGTGGGGCCGGATGGCGCGTTCTATGTTGGGGAATTAACTGGATTTCCGTTTCAAACCGGAACGGCACAAGTGTATCGACTCAATGCGGAAGGCGATCCGGAAGTCTATGCCGGTGGGTTTACAAATATCACGGATCTCGCCTTTGATCAATCTGGCGGTCTGTATGTTCTAGAATATGACGCAGATGGCATTTTGAACGGAAGCGATGCAGGTGCGCTGATCTATGTCTCTCCAGACGGGAAAACTCGGACGACGATTGCAACGAATGAATTGACCAATCCGACGGGTCTGGCACTCGATTCTAAAGGTGATATTTATATTTCTAACAAGGGCTTTATCGCTGGACAAGGAGAGGTATTGCGGATGAAGCGGGAAACTACCTTTAGCCCCGATCCAATTTATGACCAGGTGAAACGCTATAGCACCACGATTACCGCTGATGGTGATCCGGCAGATATCTACTACCCAGTTTTGCCAAGCTCAACGCCCGATCAACTCCCGATCGCGCTGATGTTGCAGGAAGCTTTCACCGATAAAGCAGACTACTCTAACTATGCAAAAGAAGTTGCAAGCTATGGGTTTGTCGTGGTTGTTCCAAACAATCAACGAACCCTAACCTTGATGGATGGACAACCCCTTTCAGGGCTTTTGGCAGAGGAGCAGCAAGTCAATGAGGTGCTGGCTCAAATAAAACTGGAAGATACGAATACTGCTTCACCGATCTTTGAAATTGCGGATACTGCAAGTTTAGGACTTTTGGGACATGGGTTTGGCGGCTTTGTCGGATTAGCCGCGATTCAAAATATTGTTCGGTCTGCCTCGACCAGTGACTATACTCGACCGTCTGAACTCAAAGCAGGCATTTTCTACGGCACTAGCTTCCAGACAGCAGCCGATAGTGGTATATTTCCAACGATCGACAACCAAGGTATTCCCACTGGTTTGATTGCAGGAACGCTCAGTGGCATCAATGATTTTGGTGAAGTGGCATCCACCTATGTCAAGATTCAAGATAAGCCGAAAGCGCTGATTGCGATCGAGGGTGCGAATCAATATAGTATTACCAATGAAGACAACGTGACGCTTGAGCCAAATCGTCCCGCGCTCGATCAAGCAACCGCAAATGGCGCAATCGGACGTTGGAGTGGATTGTTCTTGCGAGCAAATCTGCTGGGCGATCGAGGTGCTTTCGATTATGTCTACAAGACAGGCGGCGATCTTGACCCAAACGTGAGTGTGATTAGTCAAACTTCGTGATTGTTTCGAGAAGAGGTCAAAGATGAAGCTTTATCAATTTGAAGATGCAGTGGAGTTTCACGATCGCACTCAGTCCTATCTATTACAGCACGAAGCCCAGCAATTTTTCTTGCTCAACTTCATAAAGGCGCTAGTAAAATCTCCAGAGCAACATCCTAAATTTCCCTATCTTGCGATCGTAGAAGAGGATGGAGAAGTTATCGGGCAGGGATGCAAATTCTGTTACTTGAGTACCAACATCAAAACTTCAACGTTCAAGCACATCTATACAACAGTTGGTTATCAGGCTGTTTGCGATTGGCATCGATACAAATTTGAGCCGAGTTAAAGCTAGTTCTCGATCGGGTAGGGTTGCTTATTTGGACAGTGAGTGCCCTTTGTAACTATGATGAACCGATTTGGATGCGATTATGAAACTTGCTGAATCCTTAAATCTGCGAGCCGACATTCAGAAACGAATCGAACAACTGAAGCAAAGGCTTTTTACAAGCGCTAGAGTGCAAGAAGGTGAAGAGCCTCCAGAAGACCCAGTGCAGCTACTTACTGAGTTGGAAAGACTTTCGAGTGAACTAGAGATGCTCATTCGGAGAATCAACAAAGCCAACTCACTGACTTCATTTCAGGAAGAAGGTACGCTGTCAGATGCGCTGGCAAAAAGAGACATTCTTCTGATGAAACGAACCGTGTATAGCAGTTTGGCAGAGGTGGCTTCAGCCAGACAAGATCGCTATAGTCGGTCTGAGATAAAGTATGTAAGTACAGTTAATATTTCTGAAATGCGGAGGACAGTAGATGAGCTATCACAACAATATCGGCTTTTAGATTCAACCATCCAAGCCGCTAATTGGAACACTGATCTCTTGGATTGAAATAGCTGGTAGCTGATGCAGCAGAAGCGAGTACAACCTGCCAACTGGCAAACTTGCAGATTACTAGACTGGGTAGGGGCATACCAAACCCGAACAAATAAAGCCCAGTACTGTGACAAGCGTAATAGGTAACGTTAATGTAACTACCATGTGCTGGTCTGTTGTATAAGTGAGGGTGGGTCAGGGGAACTGTTTCAATCGTAAATTGTCTCTAAATGGTCTGTGGGAATCTTGAAGTGGCTGGTTGTTAGTGGTTAGTTCTTGGTCATGGCTCCACAACTGACCACTGATTACGTCTAGGAGGGATCTAACGAACCAACTAAAAATGATCGTTTGTGCGCTATTGGGGCTAGCTATATTCCTGGTTCTAGAGCCAGTTGCCTATTAGGGTAAAAGGTGCCCACTGAGCGGGGTGAATCTGCTTATTTTGGCTAATCAATGTCTTCTGCGCTGCTTGGAGGGCTTCTGCTTTACTCATTTGAGAGCGTAAGTTATCGTAAAATCTGCTGACGAGTTCCTGAGTAAACGCATCATCTACATACCAAAGGGAAGCCAACGCACTTCTGACCCCCGCTTGTACCGTGATTCCAGCAATTCCTAATGTCGCTCGATCGTCTCCTATACCCGTTTGACAAGCAGTAAGCGCAAGCAACTCCACAGGCTCCAAACCTTTACTAAAGCGGCGGATGTCGCTCTCTAGCTGAGTGATTGTAAGTTTCTGATTGTTGCCTGTTACTAAAAAGCTATCTTCTGGAATCGTGCCAAACTGGCCATGAGTCGCAATGTGAATCACCGGATAAATTGCTTGTTTTAGTTCTTGCTCTAATCGCTGACGAGTAAACTGCTCATTCAACAGCTTCTTGCTTCCTGGCGATCGTGCGATCACTTGACTGAGTTCACCAGCAACATTCTCCAGCGGCGTAAATCTTTCACCTTCGACGATCGCTGCTTGGGTTAGCCCTAATGCTAGTGTCCGCAGCCCTCGAAAGTCTACAGGTTGAGGAGAAGTCAAACGCAGACCTGGCGTAGTTGCGATCGCATACTTTTGCACTAAAAATTCTTGACCATCATGAAGTGCAGCCATTGGGACACTGCGTAAAAGTCCGTCTTGAATGAACACAACGGTTTTGATTTGTGCAGCAGCTAGATCAGAAGCAACAGGACGAATGATTGAGTTATATAAGCTCTGTGCAGGCGCTAAATAAGCATCCGTGAGATCATAAAATTTCTGAACGTCTAGTCGGAATGTTTTAATCTCTTCTCTCAGCTTTTTACTATCACTGATCCAGATTAGTTTCTTTAATCTTCTTGTCGCCAGCTTCTTTTCGGGATTGGGAAGACTGACGACGATCGCGGTTCGGTCTTCGAGAATGATCGAACTAAAAACAGCCGTGTCTTCTCGTTCTAAGTCATCGACGCGCTCTTGATCAAAAACGGTCAAAACACACTCATCGCCAAAGTAGTTTTGCAACTCAGCTAGCTTCAAAGAATCGATCGCAGTGAGGGCTGAATCTAGTTCCTTTTGGTACGCTTGACTAGCCACTGGGAAGGACTCCGCGCGTTCTAGCTTTAACTGGGCAAACTCACGATAGAGCGGATTGATTGTATCTCGAAAAGTAAACTGCAAGTCTCGTTCAGCAATCAACAAATTATCTCGGATGCCTCCCTCACCTTCTAAGGTTGCGATCGCGCGTTCATACGCATGACTTGCCTCAGCCGCTTTCGCCTGTGCCTTAAAAATTCGTCCCGCCTGCCATTCCCATAGATAAAGACTATCTTTAGCACGCAGTTTTTGGTCGGCGGCTAACCGCGCTTGCTGAGTAAACGATAAGGCTTGATTGTAGTCTTTGCGACACTCGTAGAGATGTCCCAGATTTCCTACAGCAAAGGATTCAGCGCGAGAATCTTGAATAGTTTGAGCAACTGCAACCGCTTGTGTGAGAAGCTTCTCAGCCTGTGGATTGTTTAGCGTTTGTGGCGAACAGTGTGAGGTTGAATGCTCAGAAAGAACCAGGGCTAGATCGATCGCGGCATAGACTCTACTAGAAGAATTGGGAAGTTGCTCAAGCAGAGCCAAAGCCTCTTGCAATCTCTGTTTTGCCTGATTAGAGTTTGAGTCTTTTGAGCGGTCATAAAGCTGAATCAAGTTGAGCAGTGTCCGCATTTGACTCGACGGGTCATTCTGAGTGCGAGTCAGTTCCAGACTAGTATTGAAATAGTCTAGGGCTTTGTCGTAGTTAGAACTGGCAGTTTTAGCGAATTCACTTGCTTTAGTTTCTGCCCCTCTCAACTGCGTAGAATCAGCCCGCTGCTGGTTTAGTTGAGCTTTACTCACATAAGCGTTACCGAGACTATTCAGGACGGAGGGACGATACATTGGAGGACTGCCCTGTTGGACAACCTTTAAGCTAGTTTCCAACGCTGCGATCGCTTGATCATAGTTTCCTGTGAGGCGATAGACTTCTCCCAAACTTCCCAAAGCAGCGACTTCTCCCTGGTGATCGCTAAATTTCTCAGCAATTTGCAAGGCACTTCCTTCACGTTTAGGACAATCATCCGTCTGGGATGCCCCACATAACAGCGCGATCGCGACTTTGTTTTGTCCCAAACGACTATAAGTTTGTGCTTGTTCGGTGAGCAATCGTCCTACTTTAATAAAATCTCCTTGCTGACGGTAGTTCGCGATCGCGGCTTTCCAATAATTAATGGCTTCTCCCAGTTGACCGATTTGCTGATAAGCGATCGCCAGTTTTTCCTGGACAATCGCCTCATTAGCGCGAGCCTTGGTATTTTGATAGGCTGTTAAGGCAGTTTGCCAAGCCGTGATTGATCCTTGTACATCCCCAATTCGATAGCGTTCAATTCCTTGTTGTACAAGTTGGCTAGCAGTGGCAGACTGCGCGTTTGCCGTAAGAGGAGTATTATTCAGCCACAAGCAAACAATAAGACTACACAGAAACAGAATAGTTAGAAAGCAACGGACGCGGAATTGGCGGCTAATCATAGTAAACTAGGGTTAAATTCCAAAGAGGATTTTAGACGAAGCGTTGGGCGCTATGCTCGATCTAAACGTGCATCTTCCAGGACTTGATAATTTTTAACAGTGTTGGAGAAGTGAACCTATGATTGCCAAAAGCAGGTTCAGTAGAGGCTGGCAGTGGAAGATTGGGGGATGTGCTGCTTTAGTTGGGACACTTTTAATCGGAGTTGGTAAAGGCGTTTTGGCTCAAATCGTGCCTGATAACACGCTGGGTCGTGAGAGTTCTGTAGTTACACCCAATGTTACTATACAAGGGATTCCCAGCATTCGCATTGAGGGTGGGGCAATTCGAGGCGCGAATCTGTTTCATAGTTTTGAGCAATTCAATATTCGTGAAGGACAAGGCGCTTATTTTACCAATCCGGGTGGTATTGACAATATTCTTTCTCGTGTGACAGGAGCAAATCGATCGGAGATTTTAGGGCGATTAGGCGTTTTAGGGACTGCCAATTTGTTTCTGATTAATCCAAAAGGCATTGTGTTCGGATCTGCTGCTAGTTTAGATGTGCGGGGTTCATTCTTAGCAACGACCGCAAACGCAATCAAATTAGGTGAAACAGGACTGTTCAGTGCTTCACAACCTGCAACAAGTACACTGCTCAACATCAGTCCCTCAGCGTTGTGGTTTAATGCGGTCGCGGCTCAACCCATTGTGAATCGATCGCAAGCACAAAGCACGATTGGTCAACTGAATTCAGCAAATCTTGCTCCAGGACTACAGGTGCAACCGGATCGAACTCTAGCCTTAGTGGGTGGCGATGTGTTCCTACAAGGAAGACTGACCGCAGCCGGAGGACGTATTGAACTCGGCAGTGTAGGTGGTGTGGGTCAAATAAGTTTGACTCAAAGTGGAAATCGCTTTGTCTTGGGGTATGACTCCATCACTGATTTCGGCAAGATCGTGCTCTCCAACGGGGCGTTTGTTGATGCCAGTGGGGCAAGGGGTGACATTCAGATTCGCGGTGCCCAGTTGGAGATGGAACAAAGCTCAAATATTTGGGCGGATACTCTAGGAGCAGGAAACGGCGGAGAGATCCGGGTACATGTAGCAGAAGTGAATTTGAGTGGAAGTTCGATCATGAGCGCTGACGTGGTTTCTACAGCAACGGGAACGGGAGGAAACGTAACCATTAACACAGGGCGATTGCGCGTACGGGATGGGGCGCGAGTATCAGCTAGCACTATCGGATCAGGCAAGGGCGGTAACTTGCAAATTACGGCTTCTGATGCGGTTGAGGTAATTGGAGCAGCCAATGGTCAAGGTGGCCGTGGCTTGACTACTGAGAGTTTCGGGAGTGGGAATGCAGGAAACTTGACGATCGACACAAAGCGACTGCTGGTGCGCGATCAGGGGGCGATATCAACGACTGCTTTCAGTTTAGGTAAAGGTGGCAACTTACAAATTACTGCGTTTGATTCGATCGATTTGATTGGTACCTCAGCCGATGGTCGCATTCCCAGTGCTTTGTTAGTTCAGACTCAAGGGAGTGGGGATGCAGGAAATTTAACGATTAACACAAGACAACTGCGGATACGAGATGGGGCGCGGATATCAGCCAGTACTTTCAATGTAGGGAAGGGCGGCAACTCGCAAATTGATGCATCTGACTCGGTTGAGGTAATTGGAACCTCGGTTGCTGGTCTCATCCCCAGTGGTTTGTTTATTCAGAGTGCCAGCGGTGGGGATGCAGGAAACTTGACGATTAACACGACGCAGTTGCGGATACGAGATGGGGCAAAGGTATCAGGTACTGTCCGGGACGGGAAAGGCGGCAAATTGCAAATTAATGCGTCTGACTCGGTTGAGGTGAGCGGTGTCTCACCCAATGGTCGGGATCTGAGTGGCTTGACTACTGAGAGTGCTGGAAGTGGGGATGCAGGAAGCTTGACGATAAACACAGGACGGTTAATTGTAAGCGGAGGAGTATCAGCCCTTACTGCCGGTAGAGGCAAGGGTGGCAATTTACAGATTAATGCATCTAATTCGGTTGAAGTGAGTGGATCAGCGAATGGTCAAGGTGTCAGCGGCTTGTTGACTCAGACTCAGGGGAGTGGGGATGCAGGGAACTTGACGATCGACACAGGGCGGTTACAAGTGAACGATGGGGCAGTGGTGTTAGCAGGCACTTTCGGCACAGGCAAAGGCGGTAACTTGCAAATTAATGCGTCTGAGTCGGTTGAGGTGAATAAAGGGCTAGTATCCACGAGTACTTCCAGTTCAGGTAAGGGCGGTAACTTGCAGATCAAGGCATCTGGCTTAATTGAGGTGATTGGTACCTCAGTCAATGATCAAAGGGGTTTGTTTGCTGAGAGTGCAGGAAGCGGGAGTGCAGGGGATATAAAAATTGATGCGGGAGGGCTGTTAGTGCGCGATCGGGCAGCCTTATTCAGCCGAAGCAGCGGAACCGGAGCAGCAGGCAATGTTTCCATCACGGCTCGTGATACCCTACGGACTGAGCGTAGCACGATTAGAACAGATTCTAATCAAACTCAAGGCGGTGCTATCACCATTGCGGCTGGAAAGATTCGCCTATTTGACGACAGTGACATCCGAAGTAATGTTGCCTCTGGTGCAGACAACGGCGGTGCCATTACGCTGACCGCTAACTCTATTCTTGCTTTTAAGGACAGCGATATTCTCGCATCTGCTCGTGACGGCACAGGCGGAAATATTACTTTCAACACCCCAGCTTTTTTTGGCGAAAACTACCGTCCGGCTAGGCTTGAGACAAATCCTGATACCCTCAACAACAATAGCCGAGTTGATATCAATGCGACTGGTGCAGTGAGTGGGATCATTACGCTCCCGGATGTCAGCTTTATTCAAAACAGCCTCACCGAATTACCCGATAACCAAATCAACACCGACAGCATTCTGGCCAATAGCTGCATTGTTCGCCGCGACCAACCCACGCAAGGACGCTTCACGATTACCGGAACGGGAGGCTTTCCGCAGCGTCCTGGGGAGGCTCAATCCTCCAGCTTTCCAACTGTCAGCGTGGAAACGCTACCGAGCGATCGTCAGCCCTCACCTTCCAGTCGTGCTTGGCGCAAAGGCGACCCGATTGTAGAACCTCAAGGCATCTACCGACTGCCAAACGGGAAACTTGTACTGAGCCGAAACTGTTTTTAGATTTAATAGCGTGAACATGTCTCTAATTCTAAAGTGGGTTGCCGCTTCAAGTTCTAGCATTGCGACCTCAGTTTGTCTTGTCCTCAGTGCAATGGCTCAATCCACCCCGCCCCCTGGGGTTACGATTCCTCCAACCGCACCCAACACAGTTGATCAAACCATTCCCAAGCCCTCTGAACTACCCCGTTCTTCACCGTTGGAGACACCCACATCCCCTGCCAAACTCCAACTGCCAACCCCTCCAGTTCAAATACCGCCTCAACAAACACCGCAATCGAGCGATCGCTTCTTTATCAAAAAAATAGAGGTGCAAGGTAATACCGTCTTGCAAACTGAAATTGCAGCTTTAACTCAGCCCTACCAAAACCGAGAGATTACCTTTGAAGACTTACTGGAACTGCGATCGACAATCGTTCAACTCTATGCCAAAAATGGCTATGTCAATTCTGGAGCTTTTTTGCCCAACAATCAAGACCTCAGTGCGGGCATTGTTCAAATACAAGTCGTCGAGGGCGAGCTTGAGCAGATTGAAATCGGTGGACTGAGGCGATTGCGAGAAGGATATGTACGATCGCGCCTCGAACGTGCAACAAAAACTCCCTTAAGCCAGCGACGACTAGAAGAAGCCTTACAGCTTTTGCAACTCGATCCACTGATTGAACAAGTGAACGCCGAGTTAGTTGCAGGCAGCACTCCCGGTCGCAATATTTTACGAGTCAGTCTCAAAGAAGCTCCCGCCTTTCATCATGCGATCGTGATCGAAAACAATCAGTCTCCGAGTCTCGGCTCTACCCAAGGTCGTCTAGAAGTCAGCCACAATAACCTGTTGGGTTTGGGAGATCATCTCAGTGCCCAATACGGTCGGACTGAAGGACTCAATCTCTATGACATCAACTACACAATTCCCATAAATGCTCGTGACGGCACTTTCAGCCTCCGCTATAACAATGGAACCAGCCGCATTATTGAAGAAGAGTTTCGCGATATCGGCATTAGAAGCAAAACCCAAACCTACTCGCTCAGTTTGCGACAGCCTGTTTCTAGAACCCCAACCAGTGAGTTTGCGTTGAGCTTGGGACTCGATCTGCGACGCAGCCAGACATACATTCTCGATGACATTCCCTTTTCTTTTACAGAAGGAGCCGAAAATGGAGAATCTAAAGTCACTGTAATTCGGTTTGCTCAAGATTGGGTTGATCGGCGTAGTAGGCGAGTTTTAGCGGCGCGATCGCAATTCAGTTTGGGAATCAGTGCCTTTGATGCAACAACCAATGATTCGGGAACAGATGGACGATTCTTCTCGTGGTTGGGGCAATTTCAGTGGGTGCAGCAGTTGTCCACTCGCAATCTGCTAGTTGCGCGAATCGATGCCCAACTGACTCCAGACTCTTTGCTCTCTCTAGAACGGTTTAGTCTGGGCGGAGTCGATACCATTCGCGGCTATAGACAAAACCAGTTGGTTGCAGACAATGGTCTGTTGGGTTCTGTTGAGGTTCGCATTCCACTCACATCTGATCCTAGCGTGTTGCAGTTAGTGCCTTTTGTTGAGATGGGTACAGTTTGGAATAATCGAGAAGTTGACCCTGATCCTGCAACGATCGCCAGTTTAGGACTAGGTTTGCGCTGGTTGATGACTCCCAATCTATTGTTGCGTCTGGACTACGGCATTCCTTTCATTTCAGTAGGCGAGTCTGCCGGAGTTTGCGCTTGTGCTAACCGCAGAAACTCGCTGCAAGAGAATGGTTTTTACTTTTCAATCCGTTATCAGCCGTTTTGAGAGATAGACTTTTAGGCGTTGCTCAATAGAGGGATGATTCGCTCATCCCCAACCCTTCTCCCCAAGGAGAAAGGCGCTAGAACTCTTGTCCCATTTCCTTTTAGGAGAGGGTTAGGGTGAGGGCAGATTTAGGAATTCATACCCGAATTCAGCAATGCCAACTTTTAGAGAATGTTGCGAGGGCGTTGCTGATTGGCGGGATGAATCTGTGGGAAGTGTCCATCTTTTCGCCCCCTAAATCCCCAAAAATGGGGAACTTTGAACCTTGGGGTTCCCTCCACTTTGGGGCAATTCATACCCGAATTCAGCAACGCCAATGTTGTGAGAAAAGCTTTGATACAATTCCGATCTGTGTTTATTCTCCTACTGTTACTGTGTGAGTTTCTATAAATTGCGGTACATGATCACCCGTTGATCAAGGGGTAATCCTATTTCAGCTTCGTTACATCTGATCTGCTGAAAGCCAGGAGTTAATTCAACCTCAGCCAAAATCTGAACCCCCAGTTTTGCATAGAAAGGCGCGTTCCACTCAATGCCTCGGAAGGTAGATAAGGCTATCTTGCGATAGTTCTAATGTTTTGCCCAAGCACACACGCGATCAACCAGTTTGCGCCCAATGCCTCTCCGTCCATAAGCTCAATCTCTTGCGCGATCGCATAGCCTACAGGGGTATCGCGATCGTGGACAGCAACCCACACCCGTTCTGCTTGAAACTGTTGGGTTACGAAATCCAACGGAAGAGGTTCAGCATTCACCAGAAAAGCGTAAGGCGTGTCACAAAACAAGGTCGCTGCGGCTATTCTATCTCAGCCAGCGTGACTAAATCCTCAAGGCGGCCATCCCGAATTCTACAGTTAGGGAAAAGAGCGGTAATTATGGCTTCATCTCTGCGCTTTGATAAAAGGTCACACGAGGGGATAAGGGATAGTGCTGGTAGCCCTGTCGCTTCAGCGCAGGGAGGA
>NZ_JBJPHU010000116.1:0-20999 GCF_052939515.1 Phormidesmis sp. 146-33 | reverse complement strand
GGATCGATAGCTTTCTTGTCCATCCCCTCAACTAAAAACTGTCCGAACCATTGATTATCTGAGTTTCACAGAATTGATGGTTTGTGTCGGCTTTAGTGCGTTGATCTTTGTCTGGATTGAGCTTGAGAAACTGTTTATTCGCTGGTTCTCAAATCGTCGCTCAGGGTGATATCAATAGCGGATGTAACGTGAAATAGATCTGAAATTGATCTGAGGTTGCATCCGCTCTATAATTTCTAGCAAACCGTCTTCCTGGAGCAGTTTGTATGAGTGGAGTTATTGTCTGGTTAGCCGAAGCGATCGCCGAAATTATGGCTGGGTTTATTGCTGAATTGATCACTCAGATAGTTACAGACTTTTTAGTTGAAGTGGTGCGAGAAACAATCGTGGTCTGGGCGATCGAGCTATTTACCGAACTGCAAGTGCAAGTGATGAATCTATTTTGGGGTGGAAAGCGCTAGAGATCAGCGGTGTGTAACTTCAGAATTAGCCCTTAATCAGCCTTTCCAGGTTCACATCTGTCCTGCCGCAAAGATTTGTTCAGCCGTCAGGGTCAAATTTGGGAAAGTGGGGGAAACGATCGTAGCGTTGCCTCGAAACTGCTGTTCTTCGTATTCCCCTTCAACTAACTGATAAACAGAAAGCGTCGGCTGTTTTGGAGAGCCAATATAGCGTCTGCCGCCCAGTCCTAAATAATCGACGATCCAATACTCCGCGATACCGAGCGCTTCATAGTCAGCGAATTTTTTGTGATAGTCATCCCGCCAGTTGGTGCTGACGATTTCAATGACTAGCGCGGCGGATTGCCCTTTCGTAATCACCGACTCCTTTGCCCATCTGGGGTCATCCTCGATCGTTTGCCGATTCAGCACGATCACATCCGGTTCATAACCAGACTCTCCATCCTCTGAGCGAACTACGCATTCTTTGGGAACAAAATAAGGGAGTTGGAATTGTCGAATCAAGATTCCTGCTTCAATCACAAGAAATCCTCCGATATCTGAATGCTTGCCTCTCGCTTTTGGCATCTCGACAATAACTCCATTGCGTAATTCGTACCGAGTGTCTGAGTTCTCTGGATACCAGGCGATAAACTCATCAAAGCTGATAGGTTGTTGTAGGGCTTGCATCATGGGATAACCTCTGGGCGCGATCGTCGTTCATTCGACAGGACTGATACATTCTAGAAAATCCAAGCAAAAGAATACTTCTTTTCGATAATTTATTATACGATTCTGTCACTTATTACACGATCGTACCGCCTAAAGCACGAGTGGGGAGGGTTACAATTCAGCTAATCCCCCTAATTTCCGTTGCTTATGTCAGTGACCGTATTCTTTTCCTACTCTCACAAAGATGAAGCCCTGCGAGATAAGCTGTCTGAGCATTTGAGCATCTTGAAGCGGCATCAGGTCATTCAGGATTGGCACGATCGCCAGATTGGTGCAGGGGCAGAATGGGCAACCGAAATTGACGCGAACCTGAATGCGGCCGACATTATTCTGCTGCTGATTAGTTCGTCGTTTCTCAATTCAGACTATTGCTGGGGAAATGAACTGCAACAGGCGATGCAGCGTCACGAAGCGGGAGAAGCCTGTGTAATTCCGGTGATTTTGCGTCCGGTAGATTGGCAAGGCGCACCGTTTGGTAAATTGCAGGCGTTTCCCAAAGATGCGCGTCCAGTGACGTTGTGGGAAAACGAGGATGCAGCCTTGATGAATGTAGCGCAGGGAATTCGTGTCGCGGTCGAGAAGATTGCTCAACACAAGAAAGCATCGGTTCCTTTGGAGTTGCGCTCTATGGTAATCGCACCGTTGTCAAAACCTCCTGTGATGGAACGTCTCCTAATCGAAGATAACTTGTCCTCAGAAAAAGGAATTGACTATAAGCCACTGCGAGACATGCTGAAAGCTGGCAAATGGCAGGAAGCGGATCGAGAAACATTAAGAGTGATGTGTGTAGCAATGGAGCGGCAGACAGAAGGCTGGTTGCGGGAGAAAGACGTGCAGCAATTCCCGCGTCAGGATTTACGGACGATCGATCAACTGTGGGTGGAATACAGTGAAGGAAAGTTTGGCTTTAGTGTACAAAAGCAAATTTGGCAGGAATGCGGCAAACCAACGACATATAACGGCAACTGGGAAAAGTTTGGCGATCTGGTTGGATGGCGCGTGAAAAAACAGTGGATAACTTACCTGGAGGATGGTGTAACCTTCAACACCTCCACACCTAAAGGACACTTGCCTTGGGTGTTTTTTGTTGGGTTTGTAGGATGGAGAGGGTTAATGGTTAGGTGGGTTGGTTTCGGTGTTAATTCTCTTCTCTCGCGCAGAGACTTGTGAATTCTTTGATGTTGGCTTGCACTTCTTCCAGGGTGTCTCCTTGAGTTTGACAACCTTTAAGCTGAGGGCAGTAGGCATAGTAGCCACTCACATCTTTCTCGATCACAACATTGATTTGATAAGACATAGATTTTGAAGAAATTATATAAAGTTCTGGCGCGACGGTATTTACTCATCTTCGTTCACTCCATGATGAAGGCTGCGTGAATATTAGAAACGTTTAAGCGAAACTCACTTCTCTTGAAGCAAAACTTATGAATGGGCAGCCAAACATAGGATTCGGGCAGGCAAACACAACTTCCGGGCGAACAAATACAGCTTTTGCCTTGAACGAACATTAGATCTGCCTGAGCGATCGCAGCTTTTGCCTGAACGAGCCTTGGATCTCACTAATCCCCCGCCGATCGAATCTCTCGTTCAAGCCCTTCGCGTTCCCTGGCTAAACAAGCCTCATTGAAAGAACATGGACTTCACTCTCTGAACCTGCCCCTTTGCAATGGGTGAAACTTGTTGAATAGGGAAGCGCCTCTGATGTTTGGCATGACGACCCACCCCTTTAGAGTCCGGACGATGGAGAATCGATCGAGCAATGATCACGAAGCTTGATTCTTACGTGAGTGGCGAGAAGATGGCTACTCTGAAAACTTTGCAGACCAACAACGCTTGACGGATTGAAGTCGTCTGCTAGAGTAGTGGGCGATTTTGAACATCGAATGAGAGGGCAACATGGCGAAGTGTGACTACTGTGGAACCAACATTCTATTTGGCGGCACTCAAGCTTATGGCTATCGGTTTTGTAATCGCAGATGTCAGCAAAATGGCTACTCGCTGGTTGCCGCACAGGAGATCCCTGAAGACCATTTGAGAGAGCAAGTCAGACTGTTGCATCAGAGTGCGTGCCCGCGCTGCAAAGGACAGGGGCCAGTCGATGCTCACACCTCTCATCGCGTCTGGTCAGCATTGGTGCTAACGTCTTGGAGTAGCAGACCTCACATTTGCTGCCGAAAGTGTGGACGCATTGAACAATTAAAAGACAGCTTGCTTTCGCTGTTTGTGGGCTGGTGGGGCATTCCCTGGGGATTGATTATGACCCCGATTCAAGTGGTGAGAAATGTGATGGGATTTTTAGGCGGCCCAACCCCCACTAAACCCTCAGATGAACTGTATCGATTAGTTCAAATCAACATTGGCGCAAAGATTCTTCAGTCTCGCCAGTGAGGTCAGGGATGCAGGTAAAATGCGGTGCCCAACATAGCATAGGTCATCAGCAACAAAACGCCTTCTAGCCAGTTGTGCCGACCATCGGTACTCACCGAATTTGTCATCACCACCGTAATGCCCACGCCAACCAGCGAAAAGGTGTCAAAGGCTAGATTCATCGGCTGACCAATAAACCAGCCCACCAAGACCAAAATCGGGGCAACAAACAAGGCAATTTGCAGACTGGAACCGATCGCGACCGACACCGCTAAATCGACTTTGTTTTTGAAGGCGCAAACCCCGCAAGTAATGTATTCCACCGCCGCCCCAAACAATGGTAAGACAATCACACCCATGAATAGATTGGTCAATCCCAGCGTTTCGGAGGCCGTCTGCAAACTGCTGACTAGCACCTCAGAGACAAAGAGGAGAACGATCGTTGAACCCAACAGCAAACCAGCATTCACCCAGAGAAACTTCTTCCCGCTTACTTCATTGCCATAGCCCTCTGGTTCGGCATCTTCTTCTTGTTCAAAGAGATACTTGTGTGTCCGCATTGAGAACAGCAGCATCAACGCATAAAACGACAGCAATAGAATTGAAGCCGTGTAAGAAAGGCGATTGTGAACTTCAATATTCAGCGTTCTTGAGGTGAATTGCAGGGCGGCAGGTGTGAGTAGGAACATGACTGCCAGGTTCAGTGACCCCGCATTAAGGCGAGAAACATTGGCGCGGCGCAGATTCACCTGTACGTCTTTCTTTTTAAACCGCACACCATTTAGTAAAAACGAAATGCCCAACCCGACTAACAGATTAGCAATAATCGAACCTGCCAAACTTGCTTTCACAACATCAATCATGCCTGCCCGCAGTGCCACGATCGAGACAATTAATTCCGTCGCGTTACCAAAACTAGCATTCAACAAACCGCTGAACGAGGAACCAATGACGGTTGCGATCGCTTCCGTAAAGTTAGCAATCCAGGCAGCCAGAGGAATAATCGCCAGCCCTGCTGTGATAAACACCACCATCGGATCAGCATGGGCCCAATCCAGAGTTAAACAAATCGGCACAAACACCAACATTTGCAGCAAAAAGCGGTCTTTGCGTGACATCGTTTTCGCCCACTCTAGATGAGCGATCGCGTCTTCTTCACTAAAGTTTGGCTGTATTTTTTGAGTCATGGTACATTCCTATTGCCGAGTCTCTGACCTTCCTCCTGGCATGTCAAAAACAGCCCCTAAACTCTCAAAGTCTAAGAGGATGTTTGAAAAGTGTTTCTTCTAACGTTTCAGAGTTTCGATACCCTAAATCCCCCTTCAAAAGGGACTTTGACGGCTTGTTCCCCCTTTTTTAAGGCTGCCGTGTACACACACGTCGATCGATCTGTCATTGCTGAGATCCTTCGCCCCCTAAATCCCCCAAAAATGGGGGACTTTGAGCCGTCGTCCTGGCTTTGAACTTTGGAAATCTTTCCTTGGTCAAAGTCCCCCAGACTGGGGGATTTAGGGGGCTGAAGCCGCCTGAAACGAAGCGATAACGACTTGTGTGTACACGGCAGCTTTTTTAAGGGGGCTGGGGGGATCTCCAGACGATTTGATGCTTTTCAAACATCCTCTAAGGGCCAAAATGTTTTAGAGATTAAACCTCGATCGCTGTCCTCCCGCTGTTTCGGGCTTGATCAATCGGACTGTTGATTTGCACATGACGCTCAACTTCGATCGTGTAGTAGCATTTGGTGGCTGGCTCATAAAACCAGGCAATGCCTTCAGGATCTTTGGACTGGCTCCAGGTCGTAAAGTCAGAACTCGATCGCTGACGAGTTAAGCTTTGAGTCGCAATGCCAAACCGTCTTGCCAGGTCAGATTGTTTCATCCTGCCCAGAGGCGCGGGAAGTCGGGGTGAAGATACTTCGCTGGAGCTTGTGATCACTACTGCATCAATGTCTTGGGCAATCTGATGACCATTGGAGGTAGAAGGAACGACCAGATCATCAGCAGGTTTGTTGGTTGTGGAAGGTACGATCGCTTCTATTTCTTTCACGAGGCCCTGACCGTTACCATTTGTAGTTCCGTGACCGTTGGAGGTAGCAGGAATTACGGAATCGACTTTGCCATTTGTGCTGATTACCGTTTCTATATTCTTCGGGTTCCCATGACCGTTGGAGGTGGTAATCGCAACAGAACTCACATCAACGGTTACAACGTCACTCTTAGCAGTGGGAGCGGTTGGTTTTGCTTGACTGAGATTATGTTCTGCCACATCTTTGAGCCGTTGTTCTTCATCCGCGATTTCGGCAGCGCTGAGTTGGTGTCCCATTGGAATCTCGCTACCAGGGCCCATCAGTGGACGTAGACCATTGAGTTCTGCCAGAATTGCCGTTCCATTGTTGATCACGACGGCTAGTAGTGGATCGAGCGCAAAGAAGATCCCGGAAAGCAGAGCGCCTAAGTTAGGAGCAGCCACGATCGCCGTGTTCTGCCAGATAATATCCATTGCTTGTCGGGCACATTTGACCGCCATCATTAAGCCGCGCAGGTCATCTTCCATTAAGACCACATCCGCCGTTTCTCTCGCAATATCTGTGGCACCTGCAAAGGAGATCGACACATCTGCATAAGCCAGAGCCGCCGAATCATTGATCCCATCGCCACAGAATGCTACCGTCTTGCCGCTATCATGTACCGCTTTGACCACTTCTACCTTCTTCTCAGGGAAAGCTTCTGCGTAGACGTGTTTGGGATTGATGCCAAGGTTGTTAGCGATCGAGTGGGCGACCCGTGTCACATCCCCCGTCAGCATGTGAACCGTAATGCCCATCCGCTTGAGTTCACGAATCACTTCCTTACTTTCGGGACGAGGGGGATCGCTGTAGCGAATTACGCCGAGTAGCTGTCCATCCCCTGCGACATAAACAAGCGACTGTCCGCCCGCAAGTCCATCGGGATAGCGAATGCCATAGGGTTCTAAATCGACATTTTCCTGCTTCATAAAGCGCGGACTGCCGACTAGAATTGTCATGCCGTCAATCTTGGCAACCGCACCCAAACCGACCTTATATTCCCACTCTTCGCATTCCTTGAGCGCCACGCCCGTGTCTTTGGCATGGTGAACGATCGCTTCTGCAATTGGGTGGGTCAAGCCTTTTTCGGCACTGGCAGCATAACAGAGAATTTCGTCTTTGGTGAAGTTGTCCACCATAACATCAATGTCATTCACGCCTGCATGTCCGATCGTCAGCGTCCCGGTTTTGTCACAAACTACAGTGTCGATTTTTGCCAAGATTTCAATGGCTCGACCACTCCGAATCAGCACTCCATTACGAGCGGCATAGGTGAGAACTGAAAGAATTGTAGTTGGCACAGAAACCCGAATTCCAGTTCCAAAGTCTAGTGTGAGCAGGGCGATCGCTCGATTCAAATTTCCACTCGCCAGCCCTACACCAGCCCCGATCAACAGGGTCGGAATTACCATCTGGTTTGCCACGGATGCCGCGTAGTTTTCAACCCGTGTGTCATGCACAGGTGCCGCCTGCATTAAGTTGACAATTACTCCTGCACGAGTGTTGTTACCGCAGCGTTCGGCCAAAATGGTCAAAGTACCATCTACTAGTAGCGTCGAGGCAAAGACTTCTTCTCCGATCGTGCGCGTCACCGGAACCGATTCCCCTGTGAGTTTGCACTGGTCGAGGATGCCTGTTCCTTCTAGCACTACACCATCAACCGGAATTTGATCACCGGGATAGACCACCACATGATCGCCTACAATCACTTCCTGAGTGAGAATCTCAACCACCTGACCATCTCGAATTACAAAGGCCGTCTTGCCCAGACAGTCAAGCAGATCCAGGGATGCCCGTTCGCTACCGCGCGCCGTCATATCGCGAATCGCCTCGCCCCCTTCGACCAGACCCAACATAAAGGAAGGTGCAAAGAAGTGACCTGTGGCGGTGTGCAGTGCGATCGCTAATCCATCCAAAAAGTCGATGGTTAACTGTTGTTCTTGCTCGATCGCTTCCCAGGCGCGTTTGAAGACCGGAATGGCACCCACAAAGACCACACCTCCAATCAAGAGCGGCGGAATCGGTGCACCAGCCATCGCAGCCAGACTGAGAATCAAACCTGCTGCGGGAAAGCCTAATCGTTCTACCCAATCAATCTCATTGTTAGCTTTTTTGTCTTCACAAGCCGCAGCAACTAGCGCCATATCAACCGCAGTCTGAGGCGCATCTTGAATCATCCGAAACAGCTTTTCTTGAACGATCGCAATCTGAGCCGCGCTGTTTTGATGTTGGTATTCGACAATTAAGGAATTTGCTGCCGGATTGATGCGCGTTTCGTTGACAAAGCTGAGAGAGCCGACCAGATATTTGAGCTTTTGAGCATATTCCTCATCCCTGGAGAGGCGGGGAATCCGAATGCGGAACCGTCCAGGCATCCAATGCACAATTTCGTAATGTATGTTTTCAACGGTTACAAATGAGTCTGTCGCAAATGCAGCAACCATGAGATTCTCCTAACTTGGGATGAGTGAGTGAGCAAACCTGCATCAGTGCTAGGAAAGCCGAATGTAGGAAAGCGGAATATAGAAAAGCTAAATACATGCTGTGAAGCAATCGCCGTCATCGAGAGTGCTGTTCTGATGAATGCGATCGTTCGTTTGAGAACTCGACTAAAGACACTTCCCCAGAAGGCGCTTAAGCCGATGATTCAAACTCGTAGTCTTGGGCGTTGCTGAATCAGGGGATGAATTGCCCCAAAGCGGCGGGAAACCCAAGGTTCAAAGTCCCCCATTTTTGGGGGATTTAGGGGGCGAAAAGATGGACACTTCTCACAGATTCATCCCTCCAATCAGCAACGCCCAAACTCGTAGTCTTGAATGTGTGAAGCCTGACAGCGTTCTCTAGTCGATCGCTGAGTCTCGAAAGTATCCTGAATCTCTAACAAAAGACATTGAGCTAACAAAAGACATTGAGTTAACAAAAGACGTTGAGTTATTAATCGAGTTATTAATCGCTCAAAGCTGTTGCTTACGATTTAAATCTCAATTAACCATGAGTCTACAACAAACTCTGGAATTGAAAAATGGAATCTTTATGAAGACTCGATAGACAATCGTGATACCAGTTTTGCAAATGACTACGATAAGCTTCTTGAAGCGTTTGTGAATCTGAACTCTACAACTTTGTGAATGCTCTGTAGAGAGGTTTTGCAATGGTAATCGTCAAAAAACTAAGAAAACTGGCTCATCAATAACAAGAAGTGACGATCGACATATTTTTCGACTTCTTGATGGGTGAAGTTATAGCCGTTTTCTTTGCCGATCTGGACTGCTAAATGCACAAAACTCGGTCGATCGGCGGCGGCTTTTAGTCTTTCGGTCAAGACTCGATTGCGTAACACCAGCTTATGAAATTGCTCTACCTGTTTTGACACGATGACCTCGCTGTTTTCTCGTCAATTTTCTCTCGTCAAGCAGTCTGTAAACTCGTTCTAGGTGCCAGGTCAGCGTGCTTTTCTATCATGCTTGTGATGCAGCAAAATGAATCAAATGAGACGGTCATTTGACATCACAATAAAACGAATTAGAAGCGCTAATCGAAAACCTGGAACAATCCTTCTAACCCCAAACAAGCATTGTTGAGAACCGTTTTTGTGATTGGTTAGAAGAATACTGAAATCTTATCGCACCTAGTCTTAAGATACAGTGAAGTTTCTTGAAGCAACTGGCTAAAAACGCCGAATTATTGAAGCGATCCCTCACGATTTACTTGCAGCGATCGCGCCACTCGAAATCCAATGCCGCTGCCTCCCGTGTCGGGCTGATTCCAGTGTCGCTGCGCCGATCGACATAATCCCGGTAGACAGTACCATGCGCCGCCTCGCAAAATCCGATAAGTGCCGCCGTCTTCATCTTCCCAAGGCTGACCATTCAGGGGAGCGCCCTCATAATTTTCGTGCCAGTGATCCGCGCACCATTCCCAAACGTTGCCGTGCAGGTCATAGAATCCAAAAGCGTTAGGCGTTTGAAAGGTGCCGATCGCCGTGGTTTCTTGCCGATATGCACCCGATAAGCCGTTACCGTAGGTGTAGTTGCCGTCAAAGTTGGCTTGATCGGGGCTGATCGTGTCGCCAAAATAAAAGGGGGTGGTCGTCCCGGCGCGGCAGGCATATTCCCACTCGGCTTCGCTGGGGAGGTGGTAAAGGTGCCCGGTGTGCGCTGAAAGTCGATCGCAAAACTCGATTGCGTCATACCAGGACACTTGCTCAACGGGGCGATCGTCTCCCTCAAAGTTAGAAGGACACAGACTGAGCGATCGGTTGATTTTGGGCAGGGCTGCGACGACTCGCCACTGAGCCTGCGTCACCGGAAATTTCCCCATCGCGCAGGGAGCCACGATCACTTTGTGATGCGGACTTTCGTTCCTGTCTCGCTCGGCTTCGGTATCGGGTGACCCCATCCAAAAACTGCCGCCGGGGAGGGCGATCGTGTCGAGAGAAATGGTTTCGGCGATCGGGTCGGTGAGGAGAGAGGAGAGAGGAGGGAGGAGGGAGGAGGGAGGAGGGAGGAGAAGGAGGCAGGGGCGGCGTGTTTAGGGTTTGGATGAATTGGTCTTGTTTGGACTGGAGTTGGGCGAATTGGTTTTGTAAATAAACGACGATCGTTTCTCGTTCGCGTAGGGTTTCTGCCCAGGTTGTGTTTTCGTACAGCGCCTGGTCTAATTGGGCTTGGAGATGTTTGGCTCGATCGTGACTTTCTTGAAGCTGGCGCTGGATTTGTTGAAGTTGAAGGACGTGCAATTTGGCGGATTTCCAGAGTTGTTTTGCCCACTCCAGTCGGGTGGCTTCTTTTTGAACGACTTCGGGCACCAGACCGATCAAAAAGGGTAACGCCTGAAGCTCCCAATCACAAGAGGGACAGCGATTGCTCTGGCCGTCTACTTTTGTTTGACAAACAGGACATCGAGGCATGGCGGCTTAAGGGTGAGGAGTGATGCCCTTAGAATAAGCTCTTTTTTAAATTGCCTCCCCAACTCTTAACAGCGCTTTTCAAATGGTGCAGACTTCCCACCATGACCATAGACGATGAGCAATGATCCAAAACGACTCACTCAAGTGGGCACCAAAAGCATTTCCTAAGAAACCCCTTGAACTAGAAGTCTGGAAAGTCGTCCAGAATCGGGGGTTGGGGGAGCAGAAGCTCTCAGCAATGAAGCCGAAAACTAGACCTCCTGCGTGAATCAGAATCGCCCTCATCCCCAACCCTTCTCCCTGGGGAGAAGAGAGCCAGACTCTCTTGTTTTCTCTTGTTCCCTCTCCTTGGGGAGAGGGCTAGGGTGAGGGTAGAGTATTCGTGCAGGAGGTCTACTCTATCGAATTCAGGTCTACTTTATGTTGTAACTACTATTCTTGCGACTATGATGCAGACCCAATTCTCCATTGAGTAACGTCCAATTTGTAGTGTCCAACTAGTGGTATCCAATTTTTCACGCGATCGCTACCGTCCCAGGTTTTATCTCGATCGAGGGCAATTGTTTTGGCTCTGGTTTCTTGACATCAAACTCCTTGGCAAAGGGATCTTGACCCGGATCAAATAGCGGACGAAAACTATTTAACTCGGCAAGCAACATCGAGCCGTTGCTGATAATCACACCCAAAATCGGATCGAGCGCAAAGACAATGCCAGCCAGCACGACGCTAATATTAGGAACCGCCACGATCGCAGTGTTTTGATAGACAATATCCATCGCTCGTTTGGCAATGGCGATCGCATGGGTAATCCCGCACAAATCGTCGTCTAGCAGCACGACATCAGCCGTTTCTCGTGCCAAATCATTGCCCGTCGCAAAGGAAATCGCCACATCTGCGTGAGCCAGCGCCGCCGCATCATTAATGCCTTCTCCAATAAACGCCACGACACGCCCATTGCTTTGTAGCCGTTGAATCGTCTCAACCTTGCCCTGGGGCATCACTTCCGCATAGGTTTTGTGAACCGAAATTCCAGTTTGGTTGCCACGTCTTCAGCAACGCCCTGATTGTCACCCGTGAGCATAAAGGTGTCGATCCCTTCACTTTGCAGACGTGGCACAACTTTGACCGCTTCTGGACGCAATGGATCGGTGTAGGCAATCACTCCCAACAGGCTGCCTGCTTTGGCGACATAAACGAGAGAATGGTGATTGAGGTTGGGATAGCGGCGATCGATGTCTCCGGTTTCTACCCCTTCCTGACGCATCAAGCGCGGACTGCCCACCAAAATTTGTTCTCCCTCGATTACGGCGACAATTCCCAGTCCGATGCGGTAGTCCCAGGTTTCGCAGGGTTGGGCTTGAATTTCTTTGGAGGCAGCGTAGCGCAGAATGGCTTTGGCAACGGGATGGGTATTTTCTTGCTCAACAGAAGCCGCCAGCCTCAATACATCCTCTTCTGAAATGGTGGGGTGAGCCGTCTGAATCGCAACCACAGCCGCATTTCCCTGGGTGAGCGTGCCCGTTTTGTCAAAGGCGATCGTATCCATGCGAGACAAAACTTCTAGTGCCCGGCCGCTGCGAATATAAATCCCATTACGGGCAGCGTAGGTGAGAGCCGAAAGCACCGTCGTCGGCACTGAGAGCCGAATTCCATGACTAAAGTCTAGATGCAGCGGAGCCAGCGCACGAGAGACATCGCCTGTCAGCGCAAAGATCAGTCCGCCTAATGTCAACGTGGGCGCGATCGCCATATTCGCCAATTTTGCAGCGTAATCTTCAACGCGGGTGTCATGAACGGGAGCCTGTTGTAGAAGTTGCACCGTGAGACCGACTCGCGTATTTTTGCCAACGCGCTTGACCAGGACACAAAGCTTGCCTTCGAGGAGCAGCGTCGAAGCATGGACGACTTGACCTTCGGAGCGAGAAACCAGCGTCGATTCTCCGGTCAGTTCATGTTCATCGACCAGTCCCATGCCGCGAAACACCCGCCCACTGGCAGGAATGCGCTCTCCGGGGTAGACGATCACCCGATCGCCCAGTTGGAGTTCTTCGAGGGGAATGCGCTGTTCTTGTCCCGATCGCTCGACTCGTGCGTAAGCGTCCAGCCCGCTAAACAAATCGAGAATCTGCCGCTCGTGCGATCGTCCTGTCGTGTCTCTCAGCGCTTCGCCCGACTCCATCAAACTCACCATCAGCGCGGGTGCTACATAGTCTCCTTTGACGGTGTAGAGCGTAATCCACAAGGCATCCAGGATGTCTGCATCCAGCCGTTTTTCTTTGATTGTGGTGTCTACGGTTCGCATTAAGAAGGGCAATGCGGCCGCTGTCACCAATCCGCCCAAAAGCAATCCTGGAATCGGTAAAGCTAACTGCTGCACCAATAGCGCCACGCCCAAACTTGTCATGGGCAACCCCAACCGTTCTAGCCAGTCAATTTCAGGACGAAGCTCTGTTTTGGTGACGATCGCTTCTAGCGGAATTTCTTCGGTGCTGGCTCGCTCTAATGCTTTTACCAAAGAGGCCTGTACCGTCTCGCTGTCAACGCCGACCTGGTAGTAAATTACAACAGAACTGGCTAAAAAATTAATCCGAACGCTGGTCACAAAGTTTAATGATTCGACAAACCAGTTGAGCTTGTGAGCATAGTCCGCATCGCTGCTTACACGAGGAACTTTAATCCGCACCCGCCCCGGAACCCTATGGGCAACTTGATAGCAAACGGACTGCGAAGCGGAAGAAATCGGTTTGACAACAGCATCAATGGTTTTGATAGCCATAAGGTTTAAATTGGCATCGTTGCCTTGTGTTAATTAACAATTTTTTAATTTTGTCGCTGAAAGTAGCCTGTCAAACGCAATTCATTTAGACAAGCCCCTCAAGGCTGATTATTACATCATCGGCTTGATCTGGTGGGGATGAGTCGCGTCTGGTGGCGATCGTAAAGGGAACTGCCAAAAAGTATTTCGTAAGGTAAAAACTAGAGTCAGAATACCCATTCATCATGAAGCGTTACTGAATTCGGGTATGAATTTCTAAACCTGCCCTCACCCTCTCCCAAAAGCGGATGAGACAAGCGTTCTAGCTCCCTTTTCCTGGGGGAGAAGGGTTGGGGATGAGGGCGAATCATTCCTCTATTCAGCAACGCCGAAGTACTACCTTACAGTGGATTTTGAGGACTGTAGCTGAGGCAAACTGATCGTGCTGTAGAGACTTCAAGAAGCGAAAATGCTGAATCAAAGATTAAAATTTTGCCTAACCTTCCTTTGACACTACCATGAAGTTGAATTTGGTCAAGCGTTATTAGAGGGGGCATTGCTGAATCGTGGGATGAATTGCCCCAAAGCGGCGGGAAATCCAAGGTTCAAAGTCTCCCAATTTTGGGGGATTTAGGGGGCGAAAAGATTGACACTTCCCACGTATTCATCCCTCCAATCACCAACGCCTTGGAGGGTTTCGCCCGATCGAGCAATCTGCTATATTGTCTAAGCATTAAAAATTCCCGTCTAATCCATTATGAACACCGTCCAGAGATGAGTTTTGCGATTCCTTGATCGAATGATTAAATGGGCGCTACCGTAGAAGAATAAGAAATCCTGACCTCGACAACCGATTCATTAAACAGTCCCGCCCTCACCGTCTTTGCCGACCTGAGCGCCTTAACAAACCCTTAAACCCCGTCCACTTATGTCTCTCATCGCGATCGATAAAGTCACCATCGGGCAAAACCGACGCGCCCTGAAGGATCAAAAAGTATCTGAACTGATGCAATCGATCCAAACAAATGGACTGCTAAATCCCATCACGCTCGATCAAAATCTTACTCTGATTGCAGGACTCCATCGCCTCACCGCTTGCCGACTGCTGGGGTTTACCGAAATTGAATGCAACGTCGTTAACTACACCGACCACGATCGTACCCGTTTAGCTGAGATTGACGAAAATCTGATCCGCAACGAGCTAGAAGCCCTCGAACGCGCAGAGCTTTGGCTAGAACGCGACCAGATCCTCGATCGCTTGGGCTTGCGGGCCCGATCAGGAGACAATCAATATACTCAGCGAGGCAGTGTACCCGGTTCACCCCCTCCCAAAACCACGCTGGAATTGGCCAAAGAGACAGGCTACAACGATCGTACCTTTCAGCAAGGCAAACAGATCGCCAGAGACATTGCGCCAGAGATCAAACAAGAACTGCGAGGAACGGCGATCGCCAAAAGTCCCAAAGCGCTGCTCAAAGTGGCCAGAGCCGGGAGCGACGATCGCAAACGCGCCGAACAGGCCGAACAAGCCCTGCGAGAAGCCACCGCCCACCGCCGACAAGCCGAAGCAGACGAGCAAGCCAAAATCGCCGCCGCCGCCAGAGCCAAACAAAAAGAACTGCAACTCGTCGCCCTTCGCAGCACCGAAGCCGAAAAAGCCGCCAGGTCAGCCACTCGCAAATCTCAGCGCAAAGAGGCGATCGTCTCTGATCACCCCACCCCTGAAATTCAGATCGGAGATGAGTGGCTACTTGAAAGGCATTTGGTCTACTGTGGCGACACGGCCAGCGAAGACTTTATTGATCGCCTCCCGTCGGATGCTGCTTTGGCCATCATCACGCCCGATCGCTGGCAGCATGACTATCTCGCCGACGAAGCCCGCATTGTCGCTGTAATCTGCTCCGAAGGCAAAATCTTTGAACTGTGTCAACAGCAGCGAATGCCGTTTCGATTTGAATTGTTAGTGGGCAAGCTCTATATCGCCATTTTCTCTCATCATCCGATTCTCAAGCCTGAACAATCGATCAATGTTGAAGGAATTGAGGGCATCGTCACCTATCTGGTCAGCCTTTACACCAAGCCTGGAAATTTTGTAATCAATCCCACCTTGGGCGAGGGTGAAGTGCTGATTGCCTGTGAGCGCCTAGAACGAATCTGCTTTGCCGGAGACGATCAGCCAGAACGCATGAGTCGATCGCTCGATCGCTGGAGAAAATGGACAGGAAAATCAGCTAAAAAGGTTGACATCTAGTTCATTTCTAATAAAACCTAATCCAGTAGGGCGATAAAAGAGAGAGATATTGATTAAAGGTGATGATTCTCTCTTATCTGGGAATGTTCTTCACAAAACTTTTACTTTCCTCCTCAACCTTTGGGGTAGACTAATACTTAATAGCAAGTGACTCCCCCATTTGGGCACTGCAAAGCTACCGCTATCAAAGCTTTTTTATAAACGTTTCATTCTGATTGGTCTCTTTACTTGATCGACCAGCCTACCCAGACTGCCTTTGGCATTTGTTAAAAACGTTCGCTGCATTTCAGCAGTTTTAATCAGGTTTCTGAATAGTGACAACACGGCTCAAGCAGTCTGTTTGCCCCTCGCCCCCAGCGCTGGCGCAGATTTATCTATGAGCGATCTGCTTTGGATATTTTCCCCTCAATTTCTCACGTAATTTCTCAGACCTACAGTAGTTTTTGATCAGAGTCACAACTCGCTTTCTAGTTCGACTTGTGGACGCTGCTCTTGCTGTGCTGGATAACCCCCCGGACGAAACCCATGAATCTCAATTCACCCCCTTGATCGCATCGCTCCTCACTGCGATCGTCGTTTAGAGGCAGCCGAGGACTGTTGCTCAACGCACTCAACAATTTAGACTCCCGTGGTCGGATTGGACTATCTGCCATGTTCGGAATGCTGGTTTTTCTGGCTTTACCTGACGAGATGCAGTTAGAAAGTTGCATTTTGGGAGGCTGGATTGCTGGCGTTGTCTGTTTTCTCGGACTAGTGTTGCTGATGATGAGTCGTTGGGGTCGTCGGAGGGCTGATTTGAGATTGTTTTTGGGACTACTACCCAGACTTCTGACACTTTTTGTAGACATTTTCGCCACCAGCATCAATGTTAGTTCAGCGCTTCTGCAACCCAACTGAGGATACGATCGCTACAGCACGATGAACGCAGAATCTAAAGTTCAGTATTGCTAATCAACCACAAGACTCACGATCGAAACAAATCTTCTTCAATAATTTTGAATAGGTTTTGAATAGGTTTTGGATAGATTTTGAATGGGTAGAGCAATCACTAGAAAGTAATCTCCACAGACCATCATTACCCATCCCTCCTCCCTCCTCCCTCCTCCCTCCTCCCTCCTCCCTCCTCCCTCCTCCCTCCTCCTCACACCTTCAACGGAGCATTCCCATGACTCATCTTCTGTCTTCATTCCTCCTCTCTACTTCCTCAAACGTTGATAACTTTGCGGTTGCAGTCGCCTATGGCGTTAAAAAACTCAAGATCGGCATTTTTAGTAACCTGTTAATTGCAGTTGTGTCAGCATTAGGAACCATTCTCTCGCTCTCGGTCGGAAATGTGATCAGTCGCTATCTACCGGGCCCTGTCGCTAATGTTTTGGGGAGTAGCGTGCTGATTGTGATTGGCATTATCGGCATCTGGGACACATTGGAGCGTGAAAAAAAGAAAGCCCGCGAGAAAAATAGAGCTAGAAAGATGACACGATCGCTCGTTGCGGCGGGAATTCACTCGTCTGACTATTCCGAAACCTATGGCGATGCGGCTGTGATGCAATCTGACACCACGCTGTTAGATGACATTGCCTATGAAGGATTTTTGGAAGACCCGGCAAAAGCTGACCTCGATCGCTCTGGAAACATCGACGTAAAGGAATCGATCGCCATTGCCTTTGGTCTCACTATCAATAACCTGGGAAGCGGAGTCGGCGCAGGTATTTCGGGCTTGAATATTGCCATCACTACAATATTGACCTTTGGATGTAGCATTCTGGCGATTGTGGTTGGATACTTTCTAGGCGATCGGCTCACTGCCAAAATGACCGGAATCTCGGCAGGCGTACTATCGGGACTGCTCATGGTGATCTTGGGCGTTTATGAATACTTCATTCCCTAAAATCTGTAGCTTGATCGAGGCGGTGTTTTTCTCCCTGGGGGAAAGCCGTAAAGTACCATCGTCTCGATCGCAAACTCAGCCGGGGTGTCAAACTCAGCGTTCTGGGAAATAGAAACCAACACACAACGGTTAAAGAAATCACTCACCTTGAGCAACACAGTGCTGAATGCGAAAGAAATCGCTTTTTCAAGAAGATTCGCCTACACATTGATGAGGTGGACTAACCAGCATGGGATTACTTCGCTTTGGCAACAGATCAATCACATTGTTGAAGCTGCTGAAAAAATCCTGAAGTGCCTTGGCTGACTCGCCTGTAAACTCTAGCCACTCATAGTGATAGAGACCTGGAGAAGGCACCTCTTGCTGGAGCAAAGAAGCAGTCGGCACCGCAACTAGCAGCGACACGCCTGCCTCACCAGAACGAGTTTGCCCCTTTAAACGGACGGCCGCAATATAGGACGTGTTGATCACGACATCTTCAACCTTGATGAATGCCATAGTGCGATGCCTCCAGAGTAAGTTTGTGTCAGAGAACGTAGAAAAATATGGGAACAGAAAGCGATCGCCGTTCAATTGCGATCGCTTTTAGGTTCGAGCAGAATAGTGGCTGATTAAGCGTTAGTTTGTTGAATCTAGACGATCGAATTGAGTCTATTGATCAGGTCTAAATTGGCGTTGGCTAAAGGTGGATTAGAATTCGATCATTAGTCACGAGGCAGCTAGAAACTTAAGACAGTTTTATTCCTCAACTCTAAAAAATCAGCCAGGTTGGATGCCTGACGTTTTTTGTTTTTAGCCAGCAACCTCAATTAACATCGAAAACTCTCACACGCTTTGATTCACTGAATAGACATCTCTATACAATTGGATTATAGAGTAATGAACCCATCCGTTTGAAGAGTTTCCATTCAGTTCTTCCTAACCCTGGATTAACGAAGACTAATGGTTAAGATCTAGGTGCGAATGTGCTCAATCTGATCATTAGATTAGACTCTATTCTTCACGATCTGCCGACATCGATTTAATCATCAACTTCCCATCAATTTTAGAAAAGATAGATAGGTTAATGTTGCATTATTAAGCAAGCTTAAGAAAATCAAGAAACCGATTTCTAAACAGAATTTGTTGGTATTATAAATGAACTACCTCTCAGGTATCGGTAAGAAAAAAGAGGTGACCAGGCTTTAAGAGATTCAACAAACTTTTGGTTCTTGTCACCGACTTCTCACATCACTTTTCTACCTCGTCATTCTTTCTTGATCACGCCTCACAAACCTCGATACAAACCATCATCAGGCTTGTATATTAGTGGTCGATCGTTACAGGGTAGATAACTGTGTGGGTGCCGTCTTGTTCATTCTATTTATGGAGATTGATGACCCATGTTTGAATTAGAAGCTTTGATGTTTGGGCTGGAGCCGTTGACTGCGATCGCGGTGGGCGTTGGGGCCGTTGTGATGGTTCCTGTGGTGAGTGCGGTGGATTCAATGACCGGAAGTAACCTCTCCGAATCGACAAGAACAGTTGCTAAAGATGGCTTGGTGTGGGCGTTTGAAGTTTTTGATAAAGCACAACACACCTTTGCAGAAGCGAGTGAATCTGTCCAAGATCTGATTGCGGAAGCGAAGGCTGATCTGGCCGACTCAAAGAATGGTTCTGAAGATAAAATGCCTCGCGAAGTCACGATCGGTTAATACAGTCAAGTCGTAAAGGAAATTCAGCTAGACGAAACATTCTAATTTAACGTTCTATCCTGATTCACGGCTCTTCTGAAGTGGGGATAGAAGTTAACAACCAAGGACGACTCTGGAATCGAAAATGCCTACTGAGAACTGGTGATATCCTAAAGTCATCAGTTCTTTTTTGTAACGATTTCTAGATAGTTTCGATCCAATCAATCTACTCTACTTATCGCGTGATTAATCAAAGCCTGAAGTCAAGAACATTGAGAAGAAAATCTAAGGTTTTGCTCGTTTAATCAGGATAAGTGGTTTAATTCTAATTAAGAAAGAACTGCTCACCCTGTCAATTTTCTCGACCCTACAAAAAGGTGAACTAGGCAAACTTCTTAAGCATTCTCTCGCTTTTGCGAATTTGATTTATCTTCAGATCCGATCGCAGGTTTCAGTCCATTCAACAATACCCATCAACAATACTCAATGGAGACGTTATGATTGAGCATCCAGATTTTCTCAACATCCGTAGACTTGCGTTTCTTTTAGTCGCTCCCCCGATCGCTTTGCTTTTGACTTTTAGCGCGATCGAGGTTTCCTGGCACCAGATGAGAGTTTGGCAGTCGGCAGGGGTTTGGTGTACTCAGACAATGCCAGATGGCCAAATGAAACTCTACGGAAACGAGTGCAAATCACCACACTAGTTGAGCAGTTAGAATCGAACCCGCTAAATCAAATTGCAATCAGATCTCCTGCTTTAATAAGTGGGGGATTTTTGCTTTTGCAGTGATTCAGGATTGTAAATTTAGATCGCAAATTCAGGATTATTCTCGTCCTCGTTCTTGGTGGGGTGGCACAGATTTTCATCCCTCCTAGCCCCCTTGAAAAGACGTGAATTCGATGAAACTTTCGCTACGGTGATTAATCCGGGCAGCCCTCTAAACCCCCACGAGTGAGGAACTTTGCAGTCCTGAGAAGTTTTTTTGCCTTCTAGAAGCCTTTCTTTCTCAAAGTCCCCCAGATTGGGGGATTTAGGGGGCGAAGCCTGTCGGCGATGCTAGATCGATCGACTTGTGTGGACACGGTAGCCTTTTTAAGGGGGCTAGTGAGATTTAATGGATGCAACTTCACCGAAAACTCCCTACTGTAAACTCCCTACCGTGTCGGTTGAAGCTGAGAATCTGCCTGGACGATCGCATAAAAGCATTTTGTAGCTGAGTCAAACCGCCAGGGCGTTCCTTCGGGATCTTTTTGCTGGGCCCAGGTTGAGAAATCGGGCTTTGATCGCCAACTCGTCAAAGCTTGAGAAGTCACCCGCAGTCGTTTCGCCAGTTCGCGCTGATTGAGTGTGTTGGCAAAGGCGTTGAACATGGGCGTTCCTGCGGAGATCGCTTTCAAAGTTTGAGAACGACGATCGCGCGATCGCGGATCAAAGGGACGCGCCCCATTCACAAACTCAGCCACAAAGGCCGAACTGTTGTTTACAATCACATTCAACACAGGATTTAAGCCCAAGAACATTCCCCCGCCGATCTGCATCAAGAGATTGGGAGCAACAATGATTGCTGTGTTTTGATAGACCAGACTCATCGCGTGTTGAGCGATCGCAATGGCTTCGACCAATCCCTGCACATCACTTGAAATCACAACATCTGTCAATAGCTCAGAACTTTTTGGATGGGAAAACGAGATCGAAACGTTTCCAGAATCGCACCCCGCAGCCACCGTTTTGCCCTGATGTTGAAGCCCGCAAATTAAGCGATCGAGATTATTAGAAGAAGCGTCTGCCCAGACGTGATCTGCTGGAATGCTTAAAGAATTGGCTTTCACACTCGCTTTAGACAATGGTTCAGATGTGATCCAATAAGTGCCTATCCGAAAACTTGAATTGCCCTGACGACAATACAAGCACAGGATAA
>NZ_JBJPHU010000115.1:0-21000 GCF_052939515.1 Phormidesmis sp. 146-33 | reverse complement strand
ACGACAGATCTCCTAATGTCTAACGTCTTCTGTCCAATGTCTTCTGTCCAATGTCTTCTATTTAATGTCTCCAGCCCGTTCTTGCCGCAGGATCGCAATTAGCGTTTAAAATTTGGAATTCTGATCCGTTCAATTGAATTGATTAAAACAAGCAGTATAAAGGGGCAAACATGGCTTTAGAAGGAATTGACGTTTCATATTATCAAGGCGATATCGATTGGCCGACGGTGGCCAGTCAGGGCGTTTTTTATGGATTTGCGAAAGCAACCGAGGGCGCAAGCAGCAGTGATCCCTCATTTGCCAAAAATTGGGCTGGCATGAAAACATTCGGACTGGTGCGCGGTGCCTATCACTTCTTTCGAGCAGGCAAAGATCCGATCGTGCAGGCCAACAACTTTTTACAACAAATCAAAGGCAACTATGAGCCATCCGATTTACCGCCTGTTTTAGATTTAGAAATTTTAGACAACCTGGATGCCGCCACCGTGATCAATCGCGCCGCTCAATGGCTCACAGCGATCGAGTCAGCCACCGGACGCAAACCCCTCATCTACACCTACCCCGTCTTCTGGGAAGAAAAGCTGGGTAACACCACTCGATTTAGCTCCTATCCGCTCTGGATCGCCAACTTTGGCACCCGCGCTCCCTTTGTACCAAGCGCCTGGAAATCCTGGGTATTTCATCAATACTCCGAATCCGGAACCGTCAAAGGCATCGATGGCAATGTCGATCTCAATCAATTTAACGGCGATTTAGATGGGCTACAAAATCTGCTCAAGGGCAAGATTCCCTTAAGTGTGGGCTGCAAAGGTCAGGTCGTCAAAGAACTGCAAAACTTGCTCAACGCTAAAGGCTTTAATCTGGGAACGCCTGACGGTTCATTTGGCCCTCGCACCAAAGCCACTGTGATCACCTTTCAACAGTCTAGAAAACTCCCTGCGACTGGCGTAGTGGGTTCTGAAACCTGGGCCGCCCTGCTCTCTAATCCGTCACCCGCTCCCACACCGACCCCCGCACCAAAGCCAACTCCAGCACCAACCCCCGCACCCAGCATCAGTCTGATCAGCGTTGCCAAAAACTACCGATCGCTCCCGCATCAAGACCGGGCACTCGAATGGCTACAGGGGCAAGTTCCTAAAGCGACGATCGACGAATTCGCCAAGCGTTGGCGACAAAACAGTTAGCGTTGATAACTGTATGACAAAGGGTGCCCTCTGACTTTGCATTTCTGGCGGAAGCGCTGTTGCATCTTGTGACTACTGCTTCAACCAATGCGCGATAAAGAACACTCAACCCAAAACCTTTGTTTTCAGAAGAAGCTCTGGTAGCAGTAACTCTCTGAAAGCCCTTCAAGATGATGGTTTCTTGTTTTGATTAGTTGCTTCGCACACCAGAGTACAAAAGGCATTTTTAGCAGAGGTTTCTGGCAGATTTTTAACAGGTCGGGCGAACGGATCAGGGATGACATACTGTGTCAGAACATGTTGTCGAACGATCACATAAACAATGTCCCCTGGTACCAGGGTCACTTCTTCATAACAGCGAGCCGTCCACCAAGAGCCTTGATATTCAATTTGTCCGGCTCGTCGAGGTGAGATGGTCTGAGTGACGATCGCCTCTTGTTCCGGATTGGGTCTAAATGAGCTATTACACAGTTGGGCAGGTCGGAAAGCGACGGTAGAGGGTGCGGCTTTCGTTGAAGAAGGTTGCTGAATTAAGCCTTTGAGGTTCCACATAGACAACTCCAGTTTGAATAAATTGATTGAGAAGTTCCTAACCATTGAGTTCGTAGCTTTTGAGAATCTAACGATCGGGATGATTTCAATTTGCTTGATTCCACAACCTAGAGTGATTGCTTTATCGTGGGCTTGATACCAAGCATTTTCCAATTAGTGGCTGTCCAAGATTATGGAGAGGGTGACTCAGTGGGAGCAGCATCAGGTTGAAGAGGGGACGGTCGCTGGCTCATTAGCAGTGTAATCACCAGGGGTAGAGCCAACAAGAGGAGAATAAAACGAGCAGGATTGACATCATTTTCGATATCACGTTCTAATCCGCATTTGAGGCAGACATAGCGGGTCGATCGTTGAGGATCGCTAACAAACGGGCAGTTTCCTTGGTCACAATCAGAGGAACAGTTCATAAAAATCTCCTGTAGAAGTCTGGGAAAGAAGCATCTGTCTGTAAACCTTCTTTGTCCAAATCGTACACCAAAGTTTTTAGAAAAGCAATAAACGTCAAATATTTTCTAGAATTTTGATATCAGAGACTAGATTTAATTGATTAACAAGATATCAAGTTTGATACTAAAATCTTTAGAGTGAAAAATAAAGATGTCTAAAAAACCTTGACGATGATATCTCAGTTCGATATCATAGCTAAGACATGCATCAGAGTTTGGACTGACCTCTAACTTGTGCATCCATTCATCGGGCGGGTGACAGTCTACTGCTAACACCTTGGCCACAATCAGTAACGCTTTCTATCAAGGCTCTGGTATTTCCACGGAGCTTCAGGCTATGCTGATATAACTCTCTGCTGAAAACTTTTTGGTTGAGTGAGCAAGCAAATCTAACCTGAAGCAGTCCGCCTTGAAAAACTTTCTGAGTAGCGGTCACTCCTCATGGCTTGTTTGAGGTTTGTTGGTCAGTCCAAACTTCGATCGCTAATAATCTGAATGTGTATCTATCGCTATCCGCTAACGAATGAGCAAGAAGCAACGCTGGCATCTATCTACACCGACCCTCTCGTCCCTAACCTTCCTTGGACTAGGGTGTTGGAGCTTCTTAGATCGGTCAACAAGGTGCAGGTGGTTAGAGAAATGAATGGCAAAATCCAAATAATTTGGCTGGACTCTGATCACACTCGCTGCATTCACTTCCTAAATCGTCTACACGAAAGACACGTCAATGGATCTCAAGTCAGGCAGATTCGAGAATTTCTGGAGGACAGGTTGAAAATTAACCAAGGCGAGGACTGTGACCAATGCTGACTTATAGGGACTATACGGCATCACTCTGGGTGGATGAAGATGCAGGATTGATCTGTGGCAAGGTTGACAATATCAGTCGTGACTCTTTGCCCTTCCAGGGAAGAACTTACGAAGACGCTAAACAGGATTTTATAAAAACGATCGAGGCTTATATTGAGTTCTGTAGAAACGAGAATATTGAGCCTGAAAAACCAGTGACCTTCTCTGGCAAGTTACCCTTTCGCACGTCGTCAGACACTCATCGAGCGATCGCTCACAAAGCAAAACAGATGGGTAAGAGCATCAACACTTGGTTAGAAGAGTTGGCACTCAACGCTTTGAAAGAGCCAGAAACCAAGCAGAATCAGGGATCTGGTATTCCCTCTAAGCTCTTGGGTCAACTCGAAAGTCAGCCCGAACTGATGGAACACTTTTTTGATCAGATTGCTCCCCACCTCAAAAACGGTGGCCCCGTCGGGACGTTCAAATTTCTCGGCGCTGTCGAAAAGGTTTTGCCCGGTTTGAAAGCAATCAAATCCCATCTAAAAGCACCAAACCCTGAAGTAATGGGGAAGATCGTTCGTGAGATCGAAGCTTGGACAGAAGACGCAACTGAAGACTCAGAAGAACCAGTCCCAAAACGGTTTGTAAAAGAAGAACGAAGAACTGGACAATCTATCAGTCGAAAGTAAAGCTTGAGGAAGCTTTTTAGAGAAAGGAATTTTAAGCTTGAGCTTGGAACGATTCAGAAGATTGCTTCCTCATCTCCTTTTTCTTCTCTTACCAGGCTCCATCGCTGGCCCAAGACCAGAATTTTTAGCAAATAAGTGATGAGGGGTTAATCAGATTTAATCAGCCCAAATTACTGATAGAAAAATTACGCAGTAGCTCATTGAGTTTTTACTGATTTTTTACGTTGGTGAGTGACACGGTATCCTGGAAAACATAAAAGATAAGGAGCGCTCTTGTGCTAATTCCGCAACTTACACAGCTTAAGAATTGAGTTTCATCGAACTTTAGCCTTTCTAGACTAAGGTTTCTTTGCAATTTTTGTGCAACTGTCACAACCGTCACATTAAAATCCCTCCTCCAGAGACAAGCTGCCTTAGACTACTCAGTAATTCCCCTGATGTCCTTTCCGTGTGTTCAGAAAATACGTTCAGTCAGATACTAGTACAATGGTACTTACTGCAAAACTACTACAAAGTGTTACACTCTCTAGCAAGTGAAATCAGCGAAAAATAGAGTCAGGGCTGCTTCAACTCCGACCTAATGTCGCTTAGAAGATAAGCGCTCAACCTTTTTTGGAACAACGAGTTGTACCTCTGGACTATCTGGTGTCTTTGCTATCAGTCTGACATCTCCTAATGTTTGGACTCAAGGGCGATGGTCACTTGTTTTTAGGACAGGGTGCAGCGATCAGTGAGCAACTCATCTCTTCTCATTCTCCTTGCCAGCGACGTATTAGTCTGTCTTTATATCGATGATGATCCTCGCTTGGGGCAAAAGCGTCAGAGCCAGTGCCAACGTCTTTTACCCAAGTTCCATCAATATCGTCATATCAATACCCTGACCGTAACTCCTGCAACGCTGAACTATTTTCTGAGCAGTTTGGATGAAGACCGCATCCAGCAGATCAAAGAAGCGATGGAGGAAGATGGCATTGCGATTCCGCAGGACTATGCTTTTAGCAGGGTTGAGATTGATCAGCCTGAATCCTTGTATAAAGCAGAGCTAGAGGATGCGATAGACGCGATCGCAGATCAGCTATCTGTATTCATCACCTACAACTCACTTAGGTACATTGAGCATCTTAGCTATGGAGCTTTGTATATCTGGAATATCGAGAGTATCGAAGGGTTATTTGAGCGGCTAAGTCTTGAACACAACTACCAACTCTCTCCAACCCCAGTAGAAACTCATTCACAGGTCGATCAACCTTCTGCACAGTCTGAAGATGAGACACGTCGCGAGGTAATACCTTCGAGATTGAGAAGATTAGTAATCCATATGCTCATAACGGTATTGGGCAGCCAACTTCTTCAGCGTGACGATCGCTCTTCTAGCTCTCAACCGTCTCGTCAAACTCCCGGAAAGCCTACATTTGGTGAAGTGCCCCAAGAGAGGAGAGCGATCGAGTTTCATGCACCCACTACCAGTCAGTTAGGTAGTAACGCGGCATTGAACGCCAATGAAAACATCATTAAGCAAGCAATTGTAGATAAGCTGATTAGTGCTAATGGTAAAGGATTAAATCAAGCATTAAATCGAGGTGTGCAATTTTCTGGATTAGGATTGGCATCTCAAATTTTGACGAACTACGATCGCTCTGATGCTTCATCTAAAACAATACAGGAGTCATCTGCCCCCATCCCTTCATCTTCAGCGCAGAACTACAACTTGATCGCATTGAGTAATGCACAAAACACCTCACTACAGCGCAGTGGCTCCTCTGATCGCGCCTCACCTGAATTTTTTGAATTGAAGAGCGATCGATCTGTTTCTATCCCTACCTCTTTCACGCTCACCAGCCGCAATTTCGATAACCCAAATGTGACAGACTTTGATGTCGCGCTGCTTTTGAGGCTTAATCCACCCGCAGAAACGCCACAATTGCCTTCCTCTCCATTCAATCAGACTGAGCCTGTCTCACAGATCAAGCCCATTATTAATTTAACACCGCCCAACGATCGTCCCAGCCCAGAGATTGACAAACCCACACCTCAAGAGCCAGAAAAACTGAATTCGACCGTCCCCCCTGACTTAATTGTGGCTTCTCCTCAAATCCTGGATGGTGCTGGAGGAATCCGCTCTTTTACGCTGACAGAAGGCCGTTACGAGGTCAGAAACTTTGGAGGGGTTGGCATCAGCAGAGTTTTCAGTAAAGTTCTTTCAGAAGACATTATTCCAGAAGTAGATACTCTTCAATTTCAGGGGTCACAACTGATTGCCAAAAATCTGCTCCTCGATCAGCAAGGGGCGGATCTGATCATGACATTTGAAGGAGTGCAAACTACAAGCATTCTTATCAAGAACTTTAACCTGGAAAATCTCGACAACTTCTTGACACTTAGCGATTCCCCGACACTTAGCGCTCCCCCGATCCTGTTAGGCAATATCCAATTTAACGGAGAATCCTCGATTCAAGACTCGTTTGATGTGATCAATGCGGATGCCATCATTACAGAAGTCTTTAACCGCAACTCAGTGACCTTCTTAAATAATTTAGACAACGAGGTGAAAGGACTGGACGATTCTAATGACGTGATGAACGGGCAGGGCGGAAACGACTTTTTACAAGGACTCGGTGGCGACGATATTCTCCGGGGGGGTGCAGGGGACGACATTCTTTGGGGCGGTACAGGGGCCGATATTCTCGATGGCGGAACTGGTAACAACGAATTAACGGGAGGTGACGGTGCTGATGTTTTCAGGCTGTGTCGGGGTGGATTTAGCGAAGTTACGGACTTTCAAGCAGGGATCGATCGCATCGGTTTGCCTGCGGATATCCAACTCAGTGAGGTGGCGATCGAACAGGGAACCGGACTCAACTCCAGCAGCACTTTGATCCGATTTAAGCCAGATGGCTCACTGTTAATGTCGCTATCGGGTATTGCAGCCAGTTCCTTAACAACCGATATCTTTTTGCCAAACGCTTCTAGCTTGATGAGAGAGTAGAAAACTGCAAAATTGAGCGTGCAGAATGCAGAACGTAGAAGCCGTAGCCGTTGGTCATTCTGCATTTAGCAACACCCAAAGAGCCGATTTTTCTACCTGAACGATTACAGGCTTCGATCGTCGTACTTTTGTCGCCAACAATGTTCGAGCAAATGGAACTCAGACAAGAGCCAGCATCGCTCTAGTTCTTGAACATGGTGATAGCGCTGAAATCGGGATGGTTTGAGAATAAAGGGCTGATTGGGGTGAAAAAGCGGTTGATTGAGGTACGCCCAAAATGGAAAGCGAACTTTCCGAACGTTCTCTGTGTGGGAGCGATCGTTCATGAGACTGTCTGAAGGATAAACGGCTGAAAATTGGCTATCGCAGTGATCACGGTCTATCTCGGCGGTAGCCCCAAGTAGAGATTCAAGAGACAAACCTCTATCTCAGGAATGATTTCAAAATCACCAATCAGCAGATCAGTATGGCACTTTATTTTTAACTTTCACAGAAAGATAGCTTGAAGTGTCAGGGTTTCATGGCTTGGCTAAGAAATATTCACGTTGAGTTGATGATTGGCTGGTCGTTAAAACGGCTTGTCTGGCCCATTGGTCAGCCGCGATGATGTCTTCTAGGCTGGGGTCTGACTTGTTTTGAGATTGGTAGCGATCGCAGGTCTCTTCGATCAGGCGAGGAATGTCCAGGAAGCGGATTTTTTCATCTAAAAAGAGGGCGACCGCTTGTTCGTTAGCGGCATTGAGAACGGCGGGTAAACAGCCTCCAGCGCGACCTGCGGCGTAGGCCAGATTCATACAGGGATATTTTTGGTGATCGGGCGATCGGAAGGTGAGACTGCCGACTTTGACCAGATCGAGACGTTCCCAGCCAGTGGGGATGCGATCGGGGTAGGACAATGCATAAAGGAGGGGCAACCGCATATCAGCCCAGCCCAATTGCGCCAATACGGAGGTATCCTGCAATTCGATCAGTGAGTGAATGATGCTTTGGGGATGGATGACGATTTCGATGTCGTCGTAGTCCAACCCGAACAAGTAATGCGCCTCAATGACTTCCAAGCCTTTGTTCATCAGGGTGGCGGAGTCGATGGTAATTTTGCGACCCATTGACCAGTTGGGGTGCTTGAGTGCGTCGGCGACGGTGACTTCAGAGAGGCGATCGACTTCCCAATCGCGAAACGACCCACCGGACGCAGTGAGAATAATCTTCTTTAGTCCATCTTGAGGAACGCCCTGCAAACACTGGAAGATTGCAGAATGTTCTGAATCGGCGGGCAGCAGTTTGACGTTGTGTTTTTCGACCAGCGGCAAGACGACCGGCCCGCCTGCAATCAGGGTTTCTTTGTTGGCGAGGGCGATGTCTCTTCCAGCTTTGATCGCGGCGATTGTGGGCAACAACCCAGCACAACCAACAATGCCCGTAACAACCGCTTCTGAGTCGCCATATTGGGCAACTTCGACAACGCCCGATTCGCCTGCCAGAATGATGGGTTGGGAATCGAGGTCAGCGATCGCCTCGCGCAGGTCTGATAATTTATCCTGATCAAAAATGGCGACGATTTGAGGACGAAACTGGCGAATTTGTTGGGCAAAGAGTTCGACGTTGCGGCCGGCCGCCATGCCAACGATACGAAACTGATCGGGGGCTTGGGCGACAATATCAAGCGTTTGCGTGCCGATAGAACCTGTTGAACCGAGAAGGGTGATTGCTTTCACGATCGCTGATCCGGTGATACTTTAGAGTTATCTTAAGGTTTTGTGGGACTCATTTAGCTGTTGGTGGTCAGGCTCACACTACTTTTTCAGGCTCACACTACTTTTTGATGAATATGGCGACTTCTAAACGTCAAAAAAGAGGGGATGCTTTGTTTTGGTTTGGCTGTCTGGGAATGGCGTATTTTAATGCGTTTTCTAGTTGGGAGATCGGTGGGAGCGTGAGATTGGGAGTGGCGATCGTGCCGATTCTGATTGGAGTTCTCTATGCAATGCGCCGCACGGCTCCGGGTGAATGATCGGGGTTAATTTCAATCACCAAATCGACGAATTCTGACTGGCTGACCAGAGGTTTGATAAACAATTGGGGATGCAACGCCTGCCAAAAGTACTCCACAAAGACATCAATTTCGGCATCTGACAGTCCAGGTTTACCTTGAGCGATCATTTTGTGTTCGGCTTCTTTGCGCCACGCTTTGCTCAAATGGTAATCGGGAACGTAGAGCACAATTAAGCGATCGAGATGTTCCCACAGCGGTAAGTAGTCGTGAAGCCGATCGTTCATATCTCGCGCAAAGGTGCGGTCGCTGGCTGTGACGATCGGATCGGGTGCCGTCTCAAAGTCACTCGCCTCAATAGAACGCACTCCTACAAACCAGCCTTCAAAGAGAACTATATCAACCGCTGAGACGAGTTTTGGATGAATGCGATCGCCTGCCCCCTGCCAGAGTGATTTGTCAAACTGAGGAATCTGAGTCTGTTGACCTTGCTTGAGTTGAGTGAGAATTTGTACGCCGAGTTTGGTGTCGTGCGTTCCGGGCGGGCCACGGTGAATGATGCGAGGATCTTGGGCTTGCAGGCGTTGGCGATCGTCGTAGGTCAGATATAAGTCATCCAGCGAGAAACTAACAGCATGGTATCCCAGGTGTTTTAGAATCAGTTTTAGAATTTCTGTAAGTGTTGTCTTTCCGGTTCCTTGTCCGCCCAAAAATCCTTGAATTAGAGGATTCGATTTAGCTCTGCGCCAGTCTGCGATTTGTATTGCCAACGGCAGCCATAAATTCCATAGTGTCTCATTCGCCAACCTGGTTATTTTAAGTTTGTTTTGGCACAACTCTAGAAATTCAGGATAGACTTTTTGGAACAACTCAATTCTCAAGAGCGTGGTTTCTGTAGCATTCTCTCTAGTGATTCCAAATGCGTTTGCGCGAATGTTATCTTGCAGTATTAGAGCTTCTAGCTGAGGCGCGATATCTTGCGGGTGACTCGAAGCGAGCGACTGTCCTGCAATTAATGCTTCTAGCAGTTGACTAAGTGATTTCATTTTGTGCGAGTTGATTTCTGGGATGAGTGTTTTTTAGGGTGCGACCGCAATTCCAAAATGACCCTAGAAGCTTACAAAGTGGGGAGAGGATCGCTAGATTTACAATTCTCGATCGCTTTGCTGTCATTCTCAATGAACATCGATTCTCTATGAAGTTGCATAGATTAGATCCCCCTAGCCCCCTCACAAAAGGGAACCGGACTCTTTTATTTTCCCTCCTTATATCAAATCAACGTTTACTTGCTACAGATCCTCGCCCCCTAAATCCCCCATTCTGGGGGACTTTGAGGAATTATCTGGCGCAGTCTATTTTCAATTTGGGATTCAAGGGATTAGGGGAGATTTAAAAAACGTGCAGCTTTACAGGGATTGGTACAAATCACGCAGGGAGACTTAAAGAAGTCGCAGATTCGCTAAATATGCTGTAGACTCCACTTTTCATGCCTACCCTTGCCTCTTCTCAAACCTTTTCCCCTGCTTTTTAAAGGCATCTCTGTTGAAGAAGCGCCATTTTTGACCAAAAGGTTGAGAAGCTGCGTAAAATGATTCTTGGTATCATCCGATCGGAAGGGAAATTGTCATGGCATATGCGGTGGGTATGGTTGAAGTGCGGGGATTGCCCCCAGCGCTGGCAGTTGCGGACGTAATGGTGAAAGCTGCCCGTGTTACCCTGGTCGAGATGGAAAAGGTGAGCGGCGCTTACATCACAATTATTGTTCGCGGAAACGTTTCTGAAGTTAAGATCTCAGTCGAGGCAGGCATCGCAGCGGCCAAAAAGATGACAGCCTGCAAAGAAGGCGACAAATTGTTCCTTTCGTCACATTACATTCCTCGACCTAACGAAAACTTGATGGCGGTTTTGCCGATCGACTACACCGACGAAACAGATGAGTTTAGAGTGTAGCCGTTGAAAACTGGCGATTTGGTTAGTTAGTCGATCGCAGACCGCCAAAAGCCAACTGCTCAAAACAAAGGCTAATCTTGAGAAATTTCTCAGTGGGACTGAATGCACTAACTCAGGCTGAACTATCTACATGGGTCGATCAAGCTAGAGTGCGGACGCAGTGGGGGCGACTGCCAGATTACATCCCGCTGTTGGCTCAAACCGACGCAAATGTGCTGGCGGTCAAGATTTTGGCGGGAGCAGGGCAAGAATGGTCAGTCGGAGAAAAAAAACAGCGATTTGCCTTGATGAGTGTGATCAAACCCTTTGTGCTGATGTTTTTGCTGGAGCAATCAGGAGCCGAAGAGGTCTTTAAATATGTGGGCATGGAGCCATCTGATCAGCCGTTTCACTCGTTGACACAACTGAGCCAAGATCGAGGTCATCCCCGCAACCCCATGCTCAACAGTGGCGCGATCGCTTTGGCGGCTCGACTCCCTGGCAGAGATGGCTTTTCTCGCTGCGAACAGGTGCGTCAGTGGCTCAACCATTCTGCAAACAGTCACCTCGTGTTGGATCGCAGAATGCTGGAATCGGTGCGATCGCTCTCGAATGAATCGAATCGAGCGATCGCCAAAATGCTGGCTCAAGCCGGAAAATTAGACCAGGTAGAAGTCGCTCTCGACACTTATAACCATATTTGCTGTCTGTCTGGCACGGTCGAAGATTTGGCACGTTTGGGGTTGTTGTTGTCCCAGCCTGGGGTCGTCACTCAGTCTCATCAGCAAATCGTCAATGCTTTGATGCTGACCTGTGGATTGTATGAGGCATCGGGTCAGTTTGCAGTCAAAATTGGGCTGCCAATCAAGTCGGGGGTGAGTGGGGCGCTGTTGGCGATTGTTCCGCGTCAGGGATCGATCGCGTGTTACAGTCCGGCGATCGATCCGATGGGCAATTCAGTAGCGGGGTTGTTTTTGTTGGAGAAGCTGTCAACCAGTCTGCATCTCAGCGTCTTTGGTTAGTCGGGGATGATGAGTGGATGCCAATAGGGGTCGTTCATTTCTTCGAGGCGGGCCATGTCTCCTTGGTAGTGAGCATTGATTTTTTCGGCTTTGGGCTTAAGGCGATCGGGGACGTAGCACAAATCAACGGGTAGCCCATGCCCCAACAAAAACTCAGCCAACTGGTCAGGATGAATCAAGATTCCTTCTTGGTGTAGTCGGGTCAGCAGTTCGGCAAAGGTGGGCCAGCGATCGAGGTCGTCATTGGGGGCTGGGTGATGCATGACAGGTGACGGCAAGAAGGTTGGAGAAGAGAGCGATCGCCTGGCTCCAGTTTGAAGACATGATCTGCATGATCTATGGTAGTGCTGAATACAATCGTTCGATTCCTGGGTTGTGAAAGTTAATCGATCGGTGAGTAAGAACTCATTTTGTTGATTTGGTTTGCAGGCGATTAAGAATGGCGCTACCAGATGAACTAAATCGCTTTTGATTTGGTAACGCCTGACTTTTTTGGAGTTGATTTTTAGGCGTTGCTGATTGAAAGGATGAATCTGTAGAGAAGTGTCAACTTTTCCGCCCTCTAAATCCCCCAAAATTGGGGGACTTTGAACATTTAGTTCCCCTTCGCATTGAGGCAATTCATCCCGTGGTTCAGCAATGCCGAATTGTTGTCTTGGTGTTGAGTTCCTCCACATAAATCAGGGCTGGATCATCCATCACAATGTCAAATCGAGTAAACGATCTCTGAAGTCGATAGGTGGGCAAAATGCGGATCAGTTGATATTCAGTCATCAAGTCACTGGTGCCATCCCATTTGAGCAGGGCCAATTGATTAGACACGATCTCGCTGAGTTGAGACACAAATTCTTGAATGCTATCGCCAATGTCGGGCAGAATGCCAGAGGCAACGATCAAAAACCGCTCCTGCAAATCCAAAGTGATCTGGACTCGATAACGTCTACCTGTCGAGAAGTGCAACTCAATGGTGAACGCTACCGAGTCAGGAAAAATAAGCCTGACTGCCATATGAATATGTTCTCCCTGGATTAGTACAAAGAGAACAAAAACATGGGAGCCATTATGCGACTAATGACGCTTGGGGCCTGATTCCAACCTTTCAGAACCCCACAGCAAAGCTGACGGTGTACAATCATGAACGCCTCCTGAGTTAGTGTGTTTAACAAGGGATGGAAGTCCTCGGAGTTCTGATCTGCCAATCAGTTCTTCGGGGCGCTCCTCCACCACTGCGGAGTATGATACACAAATTTTTCGCTTTTTGGAATCCTAAAAATCTTAATTTTGGTTAGCGTTCTTGTGGCGGCCGTTGAAGTCGATCGACGTACTCTATAAATCTCTCCACAAAATTTTAAGATTGAGACAGAAGGATTCAGAGCAATTTCGTTAGAGTCAGATACTACACGGAGAACTTTGGGACGATTAATGCGATCAAGTCACAATTATCCAAAACATTCATTAGAGGAGATTGCTAGCTTGCTGACTTGTCTATAAAGACGATTCACATAGGTTATTATTAATTTTCAGAGGCAGATTGCCAAGGGTTATCAATAAGATAGGGTATCAAGTCTGTATGGGTGCAGCTTAATTTTTCAACAAGCTATAATTAAAGTAGATATCTGAGAAGTCGCAGCAAAATAGTTAATTTAATGCTATCAGTGAGCAACAATTTCTTCTAATGAACATCCAAAATAATCTTTTCGGTTTATGCTCGAAAATCTACCTTAATGGTGAAGGCAACTTTTTTGATTTACAGTCTTTAGTCAACAAATTGCTTTTATTCGATACATTCATCTTGTATTCTCCAAATCTAAGAGAAATAGCATATTTAGTTAAAGCATTTGGATTTGAGGGTACGTTAGCATTATTGTCATCTGATGCTTTACGAATTTCCTGTGAGCTTCGTATTACAGCCCAAGTCGGACAAACTTCTTTTCTTGTTCCTAGCGGGAAGGCTCTACCTCTTGGTACTTACAGTGTTTCGTATGGGTTCTCAGCAGATAGAAGAAAATGGATTAGTGATAATCTCAGAAATGTTGGTACGGCAAACCTAAACAATAACCACACTAAAAAGCTTAAGCGGGCAGTTGTAGCCGCATTGGACAACAACTATTTACAAGATTTTGAGTCACAGCTCTTAAAACAAGTGAATGGTGACCTTGCTGGCAATAGAGGAATTGAGTCATCTACAGCAATCGTCTTGAAAAAAGAAAAAGGCCTTGATGTAAAACCTGATGATTTTTTGATTAAGCTTCATCAAGTTGATAACCAAATTTTTCAAGTAGAAACCAATTTAGGCGAGGTCTTTTCTTTAGATGAAGTGGAAGTTCATAAGATTGCAGAAAAAGCAGTTCTTGGTGTAGCTGGTCTAAATCAGCGGATAGCTGAGATGAAAGTACACAATGCAGTATCAGGTTTTCTAGAAGATGAGGCTCCTCTTCTTGAAGACAAGCTAGAGTTTCTTTTTCAATCAATTGATCCCCATCAACTTGAGGTAAATCTAAATCGTGTGCTTCGACTCAAGAACTGTCCTAGTATTATTTCTGAATCTCACCAAACAGTAGATGTAGAGAAGCTACTTGAGGTACGTGAAAGCCAGGAACTCAAAATATTTCGAGAATGGCTTAGGAAAATTGACAACGTTAGCGACTCTGAGATTGTCGAGCAGCTTAATGATATTCGTTCAAGATTAGGAGTTTTTGCACAAGGTAGTACCGGTAAAGCTTCAAGATTAGCAATCTCTACACTTGCTGGTCTTGTTCCCGGTGTAGGAGTAATTTCAGGCTTGGGCTTAGGAGTCGTTGACACTTTCCTTTTAGAAAAAGTTTTACCTTATTCAGGAGTAGTAGCTTTTGTGGACAAGCTATACCCATCTATATTTCAGCATCAGAAGATGCACTCATAGGCAGTTTGTTTCATAAACGATAAACAGCAAGCCAATTAATTTAAGCGAAAGGGTTGCGCCAGCAGCTTGATTAGCAAAATTGTGATGTGGAACCTCTAAAATATCAACTCTTTGTCACGTACATTTGTTCAGTGTAGTGATGTGAAACCTACTATCTGCCGATGATTAGGATCGTCACCCTACCCAATCAACGTGGCGGTAGTTGAAAGTTCTTGATCAAAGTTTGGGTCATCGAGTACCGCGATCGCAGATAAAACGATCGAAGCTAAAATATAGAGGCATGGTTGAAATGAGGTCAAGCTAATGACAGTTAGACAACCCCGCTATAGCAAAGAAGAGTTCGCTCGACGGGGGAATGAAATCTATGAAGCTCAGGTGCGTTTCCAAGTCGAAGCGGGCAACCACGGAAAGATTGTGGCGATCGATATCGAAACCGGAGCCTTTGCGATCGGCGACGATAGCCTGACCGCTGCCAAGCAACTGCTAAAACGCTACCCTGACGCGCAAATCTTTGGAATTCGGATTGGACATCGTGCCGTCCATCGCCTTGGGTTTCGCCCTACTGTATCTACATGATGATTGGAAGCGTGAATGCAAATCGAGAGGCAATTGTACAATTAGCGGTGCTTGGAAAAGATCAGCAACGCCAAGGAATTAGAGCAGTTATTGACACAGGATATACAGGTTTTCTAACTTTGCCATCTATCGTCATTACCACTTTAGGAATGACCTGGTACATGCAGCAAGAGGGTGTTTTGGGTGATGGCAGTCTATGCATGTTTAATGTCTACGAAGCCTCTGTAATCTGGGATGGGCAGGTTAGAACCATTGAAATCAACGAGTCAGAAACCGAGCCATTGGTTGGAATGGGTTTGCTTGAAGGGTATGAGTTGAAGATTCAGAGCATCGCTGGCGGATTGGTGACGATTACAGCATTGCCTTAAAGATTACTTGAGCGCATATCTAAGCCGATTTGTGCCCGTCCAGTCACCCGCCAAGAACGTAAAGCTTATGAGTCAGACCTCTGAAATGGATGATGACCTACGCCCCGAATACGACTTTACCCAAATGCCTGTTGTAGCGCGGGGTCAAGGACGTAAGCGATCGACCCTCACAGTTCAACTTGATCCTGACGTAGCCGTTATGTTTCCTGATGCTGCGGCAGTCAATGAAGCGCTGCGTCTATTGATGAGGACAATTCAACAGGCATCGACTCAGCAAAACGTACAGGATGCAACGACATCACAAGACAAATAGAGGTTCAGAGATTAGGCGATGCAAAATCACCGATAGTGTCAATTGCAAAAGATTATAAACCTTGATACGTAGTCCGCAATGAGAATGACATCACTACGGACTACAGATTTGGGAATTAGGAAGCGCGGGCCGTGAGCTTGGTTAACACCTGGTTCGATCTCGACACTTCTACTGGTTATGGTGATCGTTTGTATGTGAGCGATCGCCTGTTCATTTGATCGACTTGGGCGATCGCAGTTCTACCTGAACATCAAAGCAGTTCACCTTCATTAACAAGCCGTAAAACGCTATTGTATAAGGGATCAGCGACCCAGAACCCAGCTTGGTTGATCAAAGCATTCAATAAAGGCTTCACCTCAACAATCAAACCTTGACCTTTTGCCTCGACCAGAACGCCCAAAATCCCCACATATCGTAGATTGAGTCTAGCCGCCACCAATCGCCCTCGGCGTTCATCAATCAACATCTGATCAGCCTGAACTTCAACCGCTAGAGCAACCGCTTCAGCTTCGCCAACATCAAGTTCATTGCTAAGTGCTTCGACAATTGCGCGATTGCTAACCGCACGAGTTTGAATCCAATCAAAGGTTTGTACCTCGATTGCACCTGCGACCGGAAAGCTGGGATCAGTCAGTTCTCGATAAACAGCTTCAGGAATGAGAACTGTCCCATATAGTTGATGCAAAAGATGAAGTTGGTTAATGGCTGCAAGATTGTTGATGGGTGACGTGTCACTGACAATGATCACAGCCTACCCATCTCCCGCAAGTTTTTAATATCCTGCTCAAAATCTTCTACATCGTAATGGGCTGAGATGTGACGACTAGCGAGTAAGTGTTGAAAAGCAATGCGGTGCATCCCTGCAAACTGGCTAGCTTGAGCAAGTGTCAGCTTTTCTTTTTGAAAGAGCATGACTGCAATTTCCTGGCGCATTTCAGCTTCAGTCATGTGGGTTGCACTTAGAATTTCGTCAGAAACAACAATGCTCATAGCTACATTTCCTTCCCTGGGCCCTATTCTACGACTCCTACCACAGTTTCCTGCCAATGCTGGTAGTCCGCAATGAAAATGACATCACTACGGACTACAGATTTGGGAATTAGGAAGCGCGGGCCGTGAGTTTGGTTAACACCTGGTTCGATCGCTCCACAAATGCCTTCATGCCGTCTGCGTCAAAGCCTTTTTGGGCCATCAACGCCAGATCATAGACATGGTGACAGATCAGATTTGCCAACTCCGCAGAAGGAGACTGACCATCAGTTGTGGTAATGGCACCCTGACTCAAATTGATCACATTTTGAATCATTGGATGAGAGGTATTGATCAACAGAATGTGATCTTCAGGAAACTGCATCACTTGTTGTTGTAATAATGCATTCATCTCCTGCATTCGGCGCAGATGTTCGGGTAACAAGACCATTGCTGGCGGGGTGCTGGCAGGGTCGTCACCTTTGAGCGATTCCGTCCGAATGATCAGTTTGGGCTTGTTGAGCGCTTTTTGGAACAACGCTTTGATCTGTTCGCTGCGAGTCTGATTGGTCGTCGGATCGACGATTTCTGACTGATCTTTGTCGATCAGCGTGTCGTCCAATTCGGCATCGACTCGTGAGAATTTGATGTGAGAATATTCGCGTTCTAGAAACCCGACAAAGTGACTGTCGATAAAAGAATCCATGAACAGCACTTCTAAGCCTTGACTGGTGTGCAGTTGGATGTAGGTGGCTTGAGTGACTTCATCGGTGCAGTAAAAAACGCGATTCTCGTGGCGTTCTTTGTTGCGTTCTAGATATTCTTTGAGCGTTGTGTAAGATTTGCCGTCTACGACATTCGTTGTAGCGTTAGATGAGTCTTGCCAAGCGTCTCCTTCGGCAGTTTGCACTTCGACTTTGGGCGTATTGTCGCTCAGATTCGCGGTTGTGCGATAGATCAGAATATCTTCGATCTGCTTTTTGAATTTGTCGTCGTTGATCGAGCCAAATTTGACAAACGTTCCCAAGTCTTGCCAGCAGCGAATGTATTCTGCCCGATCGTCGCGATACAGTTCCTTTAGCCGATCGCCGACTTTCTTGGCAATGTAGTTGGCAATTTGCCGGACGGTACGATCGTTCTGCAAAAAGCTGCGCGACACATTCAGTGGAATATCTGCACTATCAATCACGCCTCGCAGCGGCAGCAAAAATTTGGGAATCACTTCTTCGCAGTTGTCGCTGACAAACACCTGATTGCAGAAGAGTTTGATCTGACCTTTACTCACATCCACATCGGGCTTGAGCTTGGGAAAGTAGAGAATCCCATTCACAACAAATGGATGATCCGTATTCAGATGCACCCAGAGCAAAGGATCTTCCTGAAACGGATAGAGATAGCGGTAGAACTCCAGATAATCTTCTTTAGTGAGATTGCGCGGAGACTCCTTCCAGGGGGCTTTTTGGCGGTTGATTTGTTCAGGAGCTTTGACTTCTTCGCCTTCGGTCGGTGGTTCGATCAGTTTGATCGAGAAGGGCATAAAGTCGCAGTAAGTTTTAATTAGCTGACGAATTCGGTAAGGTTCTAAGTATTCCAGTTCTTCGTCTTGCAGCGTTAGCGTAACTGTTGTGCCTCGCGTTGTACGATCGCTATCCGACAGTTTAAATTCAGTCGATCCATCACAAGACCAATTCACTGCTTGCGCGCCAGTCCGATATGAAAGGGTGTCGATCGTGACGTGTTTGGCCACCATAAACGACGAGTAAAAACCCAGACCAAAGTGACCAATAATTTGCTGATCGCTGGTTGCCTTATATTTCTCAACAAACTCCTCAGCGCTAGAGAACGCCACCTGGTTGATGTATTTTTTCACCTCGTCGGCGGTCATGCCAATGCCATTATCCGAAATCGAGAGAGACTGATTGGCTTTGTCGATCGCGATCACAATTTCTGGCTCGCCCACTTCACCCGAAAATTCATCCGAGTTAGACACCATTTTGAGCTTTTGAATGGCATCCACGGCGTTTGACACCAGTTCTCGAATAAAAATCTCGTGGTCAGAGTAGAGCCACTTTTTGATGATCGGAAAAATATTCTCAGTATGAATACTGATGTTGCCTTGTTCCAGAATGGTTGTCATAGTCAATTCCTGGTTACTCAGAAGACCTCAGACCCTATTTTGGTCGAAGAGGGTGCGATCGCTTCTATTGTAATGAGTACAGGTTTCCGATGCGGGAGATCGGATTTCCCTACCCGTCATTCAGGCCGCGCCGCTTGAGGAAAAATTGTTTCAAATGTGGGAAAGTAAAGCTGGAAACCTACATTTAGCCGATTTGATCGAAAAGCCGTGAACCAAAGCCATCGTGAAATTTTGCAGCAGGCACAACAGGCTGCCCAGCAGGAAGAGTGGTCGATCGTTAGCCAAGACCTTCAGCAACTTCTATTAAGTGAGTCTCAGGGTGCGATCGAGACACCCGTCGAACTTGACTCACTTCTAGATCTGGCGCTACAGGTTCTTGAGGGCGGCGACTTTCAGGATCGATGGGACGTTGCCAAAGTGTTTCCGACCCTGGGAAACCGAGCGATCGCGCCTCTCATTGCCCTTCTCGAATCTGACGCAGATTCTGAGGCTCAATGGTTTGCGGTGCGTATTTTGGGCGGGTTTGCTCATCCCGATGTGTTGGCGGCGATCGTGCGTTTGCTCAAAACCTCTGATCAAGAAGAACTGCGGGGTATGGCGGTGAGCGTATTGGTAGCTTTGGGAGAGGGGGCGATCGCAACTTTGCAAGGGTTGCTGCAATCCGATAAGACTCGTTTAGTCGCAGCCCAGGCGTTGACTCAGATGCGTCGTCCGGCAACCGTTCCTTTATTGCTAGAAGTGGTGAATGATGCTGATCCGCAGATTCGGGCGATGGCGATCGAGTCACTAGGGAGCTTCCATCATCCTGAAATTTCTGCGGCTTTGATCGGTGCGCTTCAAGATCCGATCGCTGCGGTCAGACGCGCTACCGTGATTGCTTTAGGATTTTGTGCCGCCGAAGCGACAGCGCTCGATCTCGTTGCTCACCTGCGTCCGCTGCTGTTGGATTGGAATCTAGACGTGTGCAAACAAACCGCGATCTCCCTGGGTCGATTAGGCAGTTTGGAGGCGATAAAAGCGCTTTTTCAATCTCTTCAGTCGATTCACACCCCCGAACCGTTGGCGATCGAGCTAGTTCGCGCTTTGAGTTGGGCAGGTCGATCAGAGGCGTTACAGTATCTCCATCGCGCCCTGATCCAATTGCCTTTGGCAGAAGCGGTACGTCAGGAGATTTTAGTCGTTTTGGGACGAGTCGATCAGCCTGACCTCAAACCCCAAGCCACCCAAATCTTGTTAGACCTGCTGACTCACGAAGCGGCTTTTGCGCGATCGACCACTGCCCGTCAATCTCTCGCCCTGGCCCTCGGACAATTGGGCGACCCCAACGCTGTCAACCCACTGATCGATCTGCTCGCTGATCCCAGTGTCAACGTCCGGCTGCATGTGATTTCTGCCCTCAAAACCCTCGCGCCTGACACAGCATACCAGCGATTAGAACAGCTATCTCAACGTGAGCGTGATTCAGAACTGGGACGAGGAGTTGCGATCGCCCTTCAAGAATGGAGACGCTAGGGATCGTGAATTAAACAACCTGTAATTCTCGCGGTTTCGCGTCGTTTAATTCGGCTTCTGCCCCCTAAATCCCCCAAATTTGGGGGACTTTGAACCGCGAAACTGCCTTAAATTCTAGAATGTCTGCTTTCTCAAAGTCCCCCAGACTGGGGGATTTAGGGGGCGAAGCAACCAGGCAATCATCGATCTTATTCAATTCACGATCCTAAGAACCCAAACAAAGCGTTGGATCTTTCAACCAGAGTGGGAACTGTAGTCACCAGGGTACGTGCGTCTCAACAGAGTTCTGATGTGAAACAGCTTGAGGTGAGTGTCCACCCCAACAACTTCAAGCGTTTGGTCACAAACTCAGCAGAATGACGGCTCTATTCAAAAACTTATTATCGCTGCGTGGAATTGAATATTTGACGCTCAATCAGCAGCTAGAAATCGTAGAAACCTCGATCGACGTTCATCAATACGCAGACACCTCAGATGGATTTGTCCCCGGAAAGCATTGTTGTCTGGGGTTGCCAGAGTTGTTTGGGGTCGAAGCTGATCTAGAGTCCGTCATACAAGGACAGCGATCGGACTTTCGCCTTAGTGCCTATCCGAAAACTTGAATTGCCCTGACGACAATACAAGCACAGGATA